>JAUMAI010000228.1:0-20526 GCA_032116775.1 Pirellula sp.
TCCCCAAAGAGATTGCAGCGAAGAACTCGTTTGGGGCGAGGGGAGCACTTAAATGGAATGCGCGCTTACAAACTTCATCTCTCCCTCTCCTCGAAGAGGCGGCTTGCTCGCGATTTCATCCGCCACTCTGGCCACAAAGCAATCCGCTCCGCTACCCAATCGGGTCGCAAGGGCAAATGCTCCAGCTCGGTGTAATACATTGCGCCTGCATTAACCTCTCTGTCAGTCATTCGTTGCATATGCTCGGAAACACTCGGAATCGCCTGCATGCGAGGTAAGATCACGAGCCAAATCGCAGCGACAACAACAGCAGCGCAAGCCAAGCGTAAGCAACGATTGATTTTCTCACTTGCAGCAATCATTTACGAAACAACCAGCCAAAGGTAAGACTCGCCATGCTCAAAGTAAGTATCAAATTGAGCGCCTGACCCACTAAGTACATCACCATCGGGCGTCCGCTCGTCAACATCGGCGCTAGTTCTCGGAAATTAGTTTGGACACCCATACAAACGAACCCGACACAAAACAACCAGCCTCTTAGTCTCGAAGTGAATCCCGAAGTGGCCCCATCCACCCACAGAGAATTTTCCGCTCCTTGCGTAAAAAGCAATGAACAAACGACGGATGCTAAAAAGAAGCCGATAATAAACTTTGGAAAACGACGCCATACTTCATAACCGAGCGATACTTCGGGCTTGCGTTCAGAGTGTTCGACCCAACCAGCCCAATACACAGCCACTGCAAACGCAATCAGTCCAATCATCGAGTTCTGAATCATCTTCACTGTAGCCGCAACTTCGCCACCCTCCTTGCCCAAGGCCTCACCAGCAGCCACAACAGCTCCGGTAGCATCGATCGTTCCACCAATCCAAGCTCCCCCGACAATCACATCCATACCCAGCCCTTTGATCAAAGGCGGCATCAGCACCATCATCACGACAGTAAAAAATAACGACAAACCAATCGCAAGAGATAACTCTTCTTTCTTCGCCTTACATGCTCCAGCTGTGGCGATGGCGGCCGAAACCCCACATACCGACATATCAGCAGAGATCGTCATGCAGAGCGACTTAGAGGGTATCTTCAGAACGTAGACTCCAAACCAATAGGCAGAAACCAACACGATTGGAGTGACTATCCATGCCGTTAACAGCCCAGGTAATCCCAACTCCAACAACCGACTGAATAAAACCTCAGCCCCAAACACAACCAACCCCGTCTTGATGAAGTATTCACCAATCATCGCGGGCCTTAGCCAAGTCACCTCTCCCACCGTATTACCCAGAATCAACCCAACCATGAGCGCCCACAGCGGATACTCAAGGTTGTAGTCATTGATCAGCTTTTCGGTCGCTAACAGATAGGACAAACCACTAAGTGCTGCCAGTAGAATCCCGCCAGGCAAGAACTGCAACAACGATCGCCCCATCAAATAGGCTCCGATCGCTCCTACAGCCACGACCCAGCCCATACCCAGTACAACCGGAATCGCAACACTCTTGCCTTTCTTGTTCGTCAACGAATCAACTGGATTACTAACCCAAGACTGCGGCTTGTCGATAGTCTGCGCGAGTGGATTGGGCCAACCCTTTTCGTACTTAGTACGATCACCCGCATCGGTTGATGGCCGAGCATACCAAGTTAATCCCAACGAAAGTAATATGAGAAAACCACCGACCAACATGGCAGCAAAATCTTCATGCCAGCCAGAACGCTTTTCTGTGGTAGCAGAGCCAAGGGATAAAGAACTAGGTGTTGAGTCTGTCATCGCGGCGGGCTTTTACGAAGAAGGATCGATAAGGGTAGGCAGCAATAGCTTCTTGGAGATGCTCGACGAGTTGCCAATCCGCTAAGTTGCTGAGGCTTAAGTTAGTAGGATACCACTTTACAATCCATTCCTGAACCCGTTGATACTGCTCCAGATCTAATAATATCTTCGGCGGTAAAGCTGCTAACTGCCCCTCATCTAACGAGATTCTAAGCCGCAAGCAGGCAGGACCACCACCATTAGCCATACTTTCGTGCAATGGAACGAAATGCACTTCTTCGATTCGTAAAGTCTCGTCTTCCTGCCAACGAGTAAGCAGGGCCTGGGTCTCTGAATACTCTCGACAGTTAGCAGGCGCTATCCAGTGGAACCGCGAACTTTCCTCAGGCTCTTGTTTCGGCAGTGTCACAATTTGACTATTAAACAAATACGACTTTACCACCCCTTCCAGCGGTAAATCTCGGCGATCGATCCTGATCAATCTCAGTTCTTTGCCGCTAAATTCCCGGTATCGTCGCGCAATCAACTGCAAGGTAGGTTCCGCGTCAACAAAAGCATCTTCATGATAAAACCATAAATGCTCATGCGCAGTGGAAATCACATCGTTATGAAACACACCAGCATCAATAGCCTGAGGCGATTGCTGTAAATGAAAGACCCTTTCCGAGTCGAGTTCATGCAAACGCTCGATCGCTCGTGCAGCTCGGCGTGCCTGTCGGATAATAAAGTGTTTAGTGGAATACTCTCCCTCGTCGTTATCGCCGGAGATAAAGATCTCGATACCGTTGTTGCCTCTACCGTCACACAGCCGCAAATGATTTGCCGCTCCCTCATCTCTAAAAGGCAAAATGGCTGGGAGTGGATCATGTACCACCACGTCGACATCGTCGCTCCAGAGAGCGCGAAACATCTCACAGCGCTCAGACGCTTCTTGAGCTCGATGCAATGAGCTAATCAGGTTAGCGGGCGTGATGTGCAACCTACTATCGCGACAATCAGTACTAGGCGAAACAGTCGCCGCATTCGCTGTCCACATTCCACTAGCACTCATAGCCGCGGATAAAAGCTCAGGGGCTATTTCGTAAGCCGCCTTCAACTGATCGCGTAAATCTCCGCAAAAACCCACCGATTTTAGAAACGCACGATTTGGCCGAGTGAGTGGTGGCAATAAGATCTGCGGAACGCCCAGCCTCGCCACCAACCATGCTTTATTCAAACCTTCTAGAGCGGCTGCTTGAGGATTAGAAGGCCGCCATCGGTGGGATTGGGAAGCGAGATTCCCAACCCCCAGACCTCCATAGTGATGCGTTGGTCCAACCAAGCCATCGATATTTAACTCTTGGCGCATTTCTGATGCACCTCCTCAAGACCCGGACTTGGTGCTTTGGGTAAAGACAACAGATTCTCTTCCAAAGATGCAACAGGATAAGAACAATAATCTGCAGCGAAATAAGCGCTGGCTCGATGATTCCCGCTTTTCCCGATACCGCCAAAAGGCAGCTTACCGCTCGCTCCTGTGGTCTGCCGATTCCAATTAACAACACCGGCTCGGATATGACTGACAAAGTAATCAAAATCCTCTGCGCTGCCGCCCAGCAAGCTGGCCGCCAATCCATATTCCGTTTGATTGGCCATTTCGACAGCATGCTCAAGACTATGGGCTCGCTCGATGCGCAACAAAGGCCCAAACCACTCCTCATCGCTCACAAGCCCACCATCAACCTCTGCTAATCCTGGACTCAGAATAGTCGGGTATGAATCATGTGCCTTTGATTCCACCAATAACTTCGCCCCCGCTGCAACCCAAGAGCTCTGTAAAGCTAACAATTGCTTGGCTGCTTCGCGATGTACTACGCTTCCCATAAAGGACTGCGACTCCGCTAATGGCCTTCCCACCGTAACATGACTCATGGCCTCAATTAGCTGGCGCAAAACTTCATCGCCGAATGCATCTGCTGGCAATATCAACCTCCGCGCACCGCTACAACGCTGGCCTGACGTAATAAAGGCGGAATTGATAATCGAATAAACCACAGCACCGACCTTACTTCGTTCCATCGGCTGGACGACTAATGAATTGATTCCTCCCATCTCCAACGCGATCATCTTTTCCGGCTTACCTGCTAGAACTCGATGAATGGCGACTCCGGTTCGATAGCTACCGGTGAAGAGGACTCCATCTAACTCAGGATTACGTACCGCATAGGCTGCTATATCACCTCGACCATGAATCAGATTCACGACACCATCAGGAGCTCCAGCCAACTGCCACAGATGGGCCAAGCATTGCCCAACCGCTGGCGTCTGCTCGCTGGGCTTGAACACCAACGTGTTGCCGGCAAGCAGTGCCGGGACCATATGACTGCCAGGTAAGTGCAGCGGAAAATTATATGGTCCAATGACCAACATAACTCCGAGAGGCTTGTACCGCGTGCAGCCCACCTGTCCATCGATTTGCTGCACCTGAGTCCAGCGCCTTTCCTCGATCGCCGCAATCGATACTTCGATCTTCGCGATTGCAGTCGACACTTCCGTAAGGGACTCCCAATATGGCTTTCCCATTTCTGCCGAGATCAATCTGGCGAGTACCTCGCGTCTCTCTTGCAACAACTTGGCGTATTGCCTCACAACCGCAATACGACTTCCTAAACTGCAGCTACCCCATCTCTTAGTAGCTTGCCTAGCGGCTACGAAAGCATCATCGACTTGCCTCTCCGCTGCACAGCCACCCCGCCACAATAAATCACCCTCAACCGGATCCTGACTGAAGGCCATGACACCATCTCCAGCAACTTCCTTACCAGAAATAATTAATCGAGCTTCTGTAGGCTGGGTAGAATGATTCATCATTGCTGCGACCTTTATCTAAAAATCGACACAAGATGTGCTTCTATATCGAGAGACAGCTAGGTTGTAGGATGCTGAGGCGTCACCGCGATCGTGTCACCAATATGAATCTGCAGCATAGCAGCGGTAAGCGACGAAATAGCGACGCCATCAGTTAACTGTTTGACCGGACTTAGGCAACAACGGTATTTCTTCGCCATGTTGCCCACTAAGACACTCTCACCCGAGAACATGTCATCAATTTCTGTTACGACTCTGGTTGTCGTTCGCCGAACAGCGCCAATACTCTCGCGCTGACAATGCACGACGGGGCCACCATCGAAGATATCAACCATATCGGTAATGCTGAAACCTTCATCTTGAAGCATCTTGAGCGCTGGCCTAGTCTGCTCATGCACCTGACCAATTACCTGCCTAGCCTCATCCGTTAGAAGGCAGGTATAGACTGGGTATTGGGGCATCAAGTCTTCAATAAAATGCTTATCGATCGTAGAGAGACTATCAGCTTCAGGAAACTCCATCTTGAAAAAATGCTTGCCTATACCATCCCAAAATGGACTACGACCATCACCCGTAACAACACCACGCATTTCCGCGATGATGTCCTTGTGAAAGCATTGGGGATGCTGTGCCATGAATTGAAAACGGGCGAGACTAAGCAGCCTACCTCGCCCCTTACCTCGATAGCCTTCGACGAGAAACAAACTCCCAATCTCCGTGGGACCGTCATGTATTTTTTCTAAATGCAAGGCAGTAATATCATGCGTCACCTGTAATAGCTCACAATGATGTTGTGAGGTAACCAAGCGATAATGATACGAGGGCTCGAAGCCACCCACCTTCGAGAAAATGCACGACACCCCCACGAGCTTGCCTCGCGATGTATCTTCCATCACGAATAGATAGGGTTCGCCGGAGGGTTTTTCGGTACGACGATTAAAAGCGAAATCAGAAAGCTCTACACGATCAAGTAATTGTTCACGCGTGATTTGCAAGGTCGTCAATCCGACGGTTGATTGACCGATTAGCTCCCAAAGCTGATCTAAATCACCTACTTGCACTGCACGAACAATTTCCATCTCTCATTCCTCCATAATCCCCGCTAAGACTTCATCAAGTATGGATATAGCGCAATCGATGTCCCTTTCAGTGGTGCATCCAGGAGGTGGAAGAAAGCGGATTCGTGTTGGATCACTACCAGCCACAAACCCCATCAAACCTGCATGGTAAAGCTTATAGACCATATCCTGAGCGAATTTGGCTGAGCCACTGCCAGGAGTAAACGCAATCATCATCCCCAAGCCCCATGGCCCACTGATTTTACCAGGATGTTTATCGGCAAGCTTTTGTAAACGATCTGCGAAGTAGCGATGCCGCGCGATATTCTGGCCATCAGGACCGAAGCAATTCTTATCTGTTAGCGTTTGTAACATGACTAAGCCAGCAGCGATAGAAACCGAACTGGCAGTGAAAGTCTGACTCAACAATGGTCCTTTCGGCTTCAGATGCTCCCCATATAAAGTCGCACATACCTGAGTGATCTTGCCGATCGTCACGATATCGGCGTACTGATCCAAACCGAAATGCTGGAACGCATAGGGCCTGGAAAGTCGGGAGAAAGTTTGCACCTCATCAAAAGTAGTCAGGATCTTGTGTTCGCGAGCAAGCTGGCAGAGGGCTGTAAAGTACTCCGTCGTACCCGGATAATAACCACCTTCTCCAGCTACCAATTCCATCCAAAGGTTGGCATGCAGATTTGGATAGCGTGCCAGATGATACTTCATCGCCGCGATAGCTCGACTGGTACTTCCTGCTGGATCGCGTCGGTCGAAGGCAGGTATGTAATCGACAGGCAAAGCAAGCGGTAGCCCAGTTCGATACTGCGGGCGATCCGTCAAAGCTGCTAACGCAATCGATCGTCCCGCAAAACAGTGATCTAAAGCGAGAATACGATTAGCAGGGGATCTAGCATGCAAAGCTATTTTCAATGCATTCTCATTTGCCATCGCTCCCGAGGTAGATAGCAGACAATGATGGAGTGGAGCCTGTGACGCCTGCGCCCAAGAGAGCAACTTTTCACACAATTCAACGGATGGAGGATGTTGCTGCAGATTCCCTTGCATCACGGTATCTTGCAACGCTCCATCGATCGAAGCCTGCAACATCAAGGGATGACTATGCCCTAGACCGTGCACACCGATGCCCGTGATAAAATCAAGTTTTACACTTCCATCTGCTAACTCAACCCAGGGACCGCGCCCCAATCCACTGCTTAAATAAGGAAAGTAGGGAGCACCGCCGCGCGCCTGAGTCAATCTTCCTAAGAGCTTTTCATAATCAGCAGCTAACTCAGCGCGAGGAGGACGAGGACCATCAATGCGCGACGTGTGATCTTGGAGCGCCTCGGCCAATAATTGGCGAGCTTGCTGCACTCGTGGATCCTGCTTGAATTGATTCGCTAATAACCCAGACTGACCTGCCATCCCTTCCCTATCCTTTCCTGGTTTTCACTCGATCGAATCGAATCGATTGTTCTTTTACCATTCTTGCGTGGTCGCTGTGAGCAGCTTTCACAACAAGCTATCTAACCTCATTTCATTATTTACGAAAGATAGACTCGATTTGAAATCTGGCAATCATACCACCCAGACTCACCCTGCCGATCTTTCGCCTAGGAAACTCATCCGCAAGTTAACCGATCTCCCAAAACCAGCTAGATGACCTTCCCGATGAATGCTTATCAGCTCCCGTCTGTATCAAGACAGGCGATGTTCTCTAGCCAGATTACCCTAAACTTACTTAAGCTGCTCCTGCATCAGGACCAACAAACGGAGTAAGCGTTCACTATTTGCCAATAAACTCAGGGTATCAACCCATTCTTCAGGGCTATGAAGCCGGTCGCCGATCGGTCCCAGCGTATCAAGGTTCGGAAGCCCGACTGCTGCCAACTTGTTACCATCACTAACGCCCCCAGTAGAAACAAAGCGAATA
This sequence comes from Pirellula sp., assembly GCA_032116775.1. GTDB lineage: Bacteria > Planctomycetota > Planctomycetia > Pirellulales > Pirellulaceae > JAFLCP01. The sequence goes on from JAUMAI010000228.1 coordinate 7,607, forward strand.
GGTACACCTTGCTGCTGGCTCACCGTTTCAAGCCAAGACATCAGTTGAGCGGTTTTCGGGCAAACCAGTTTTGGAGGGGCATGAAAGCCACCAGTCAGGTTACACCCAAAACCCTCTCTTGAATTATAGGATTCAACCCAATGCTGAAGCCGACTTAAAAAGTCGGCTTGCTGCGAAAAATCCTCAATTCGAACATTAATTCTGAGAACGGCTGTGTCTGGAACAACATTAACCGATGTTCCACCAGTAAATCGCCCGACATTCACCGTCATTCCAGATCCCGCCCGATTCCAACCGTGAATTTCGACTGCTAACTCCGCCAGTGCAGCAATCGCATTTCGCCCCTCGTCAAAATGCCTACCCGCATGAGCTGCCTTTCCCTTCATCACCACCGTAAACATCCCAGACCCTTTTCGCTGCGAAACCACAGCACCGTCCTTCAAAGCCGGCTCAAATAGCAGACCGTAGCGATACGCGGGAGCTAACGTTCGCCACACAGGCCAAGAAGATGGTGAACCAATCTCCTCATCGGGATTAAGGACCACGCTCCAGCCCATGTCCTTCAATAAACCGTATTTTTCTGCGGTCGATAAGGCCCAGAACAGAACAACGATGCCCCCTTTAGCATCGGCAACCCCCGGACCATTAAGCCGATGGTCTCCCATCCACCTACATCGTTGAAATGCCTGGTCCACGGGATAAACCGTATCGTAATGAATTGCTAATAACAGTCGCTTTGGTGCTTCAGGCCTGCAATGCCAAAGTAACATCGGTCCGGTCGGCTTCTCTTGAACACTCCCAGCATCATCGACCATTTGACGTGAGATTAGTTCCTGAGAATGAGCCGGTACCTGCAGTGGCTTGAACATTTCCTGCAATTGATGGGCCATACGATGAAGGCCCTCGAGATTCTCTGAATGCGAATTGATCTCCGCCAACCCAATCAATTGCTCGATCATGTTAGAATGATGCCGATGTAACCAAGCAATAGCTTCAGTGAGCGATTTATTCATGGAACAACTTCAAAACTGGTTTGACAAATGGTTAAGTCGCGTACCTGAAGCGATTCTGCCACGCTGGCTGCGCAGCGTACATTCACTAATCGCTGTTTTTACAGTTCTTTGCCTAATCGCCCATATCTGGCTCAGCTTTTCACTGCCGAGCTCCACGGCCTCAGACTGGCGCGCACCAGCCAATTGGCCACTTCTTCTGGTCTTGATCATCGGTGGCATCCCTTTGGTATTGGAACTGCTCACCAGCATGCTGCAAGGCAAATTCGGCTCCGACCTATTAGCGGGGATATCGATCGTAACATCTATGATCTTAGCAGAATATCTGGCTGGATCGATTGTGGTCCTGATGCTGTCAGGGGGACAAGCTCTGGAAGCTTATGCGGTTCGCAATGCTTCCAGCGTTTTAGACGCCCTGGCGAAACGTGTACCGCAAAAAGCCTATCGACGCAAAAATGATCACTGGGAAGAAGTACCGCTCATCGAAGTATCACCGAACGACCTGCTGTTGATTCATCCCCATGCAATTTGTCCCGTCGATGGAGAAGTTGTCGAAGGGCATGGCAATATGGACGAATCCTTCCTGTCAGGTGAACCTTATGCGGTCCCTAAAACCCCAGGGACTGCAGTTATCTCTGGCGCGATCAATGGCGCATCAGCATTGACGATCCGAGCTATTCGACGTGTTGAGGACTCTCGCTACGCCAAGATCATGCAAGTCATGAAAGACTCTGCCCAGCGACGTCCCAAGATGAGGCGTCTCGGCGATCAACTCGGTGCCCTCTATACGCCACTGGCCCTTGCCATTGCCGGGATTGCCTGGTGGCTCAGTGGCGACCCGATGCGATTCTTAGCGGTTCTCGTAGTCGCTACCCCCTGCCCTTTGCTGATTGCTATACCGGTAACAATTATCGGTACTATTTCGATGGCAGCTCGTCGAAGCATCATCATCAAAGACCCAGCAGCTCTTGAACAACTTGACCTGATTCGGGTAGCCATGTTCGACAAAACAGGCACGCTCACTTATGGTCGACCGGTCCTAACCCAAGTTCATCCCCGTTCGCCGTGGGATGAAGAACAAATCGTTCGCTTTTTGGCGAGCCTAGAACAATACTCCAAGCATCCTCTCAGCTCAGCAGTGCTGGATGCTGCTACCGAACGTCGCTTGGTGCTTCGCAATGTCAGCGAAGTTCGCGAAGAGCCTGGTCGTGGTCTCCAAGGAACCATCGATCAATACAAGCTGGAAGTCACATCTCGTAAAGGCTTACTGAAGCGATTTCCGGAAACTGCCGCACTCCTCCCTCCCACCCAAAGTGGCTTGGAATGTGTTTTGTTAATTGATGAACAATATGCAGGTACCTTTCAATTCCGCGATCAACCTCGTGCCGATGGCAAAGACTTTGTACACCATCTAGGACCTCGACATCGGATCGAACGTGTACTGCTGATCTCGGGAGATCGCCTGGAGGAAGTTAAGCATCTAGCAGAACAAGTTGGTATCACTGAAATCTATGCCTCGCAATCTCCGGAACAGAAATTGGAATTGGTTCGCCGCGAAACAGCCAAAGCCAAAACGTTTTTTGTCGGTGATGGCATCAATGATGCCCCCGCCCTAGCCGCAGCCACCGTCGGGATTGCGTTTGGGCAAGGCAGCGAGATCACCAGCGAAGCAGCCGATGCGGTTATTCTGGACAACTCGCTCCAACGCGTCGACGAATTACTGCATCTGGGTCATCGCATGCGAACCCTGGCGTTGCAAAGTGCGGTTGGGGGCATGGCACTCAGTATCTGCGGCATGGGACTGGCATCCCTAGGATGGCTACCGCCAGTTGCGGGTGCTATGGTGCAAGAAACGATCGATATCATTGCGGTACTCAATGCATTACGGGCCGCTTATCCGCCACGCACCATAAGTGACCTGGATATCTAAGAAAAGCTTACACCCCCTCAGTTCGCCGATCCCAAGATCTGAATAGTTAAACCCTGGCTTGCGAAACAATGACACCGTATCATAAAGCGTTGTCGCGGTAGCGTTTTTATAATACCAGCGACAATCTCTTCTGGATACTTTTCCCCTCAACTCCGGGCTTCACCATGCCTCGTTCTGTTGTCGGCCCATTTGCGCTGGAAGCCCCGCTGGGACTCGATCCACGTCGAACTAGTGTTTATCGCGCCGTTCATATGCAGCAAAAGAAAGCTGCCGCTGTCCGTGTTTTTTCAACTCCTCTCGGCTTAACACCTGAAGCCAAACAAGACTTCGCCAGACAAATCGAGGAACTCAAAGAACTGCGACACCCCGGCATTGTGCGTTGCTATGGGGGTGGTTTTGATAAAAAAGATGCCTACCTCGCCTATGAGTGGATTGAAGGTGAGTCGCTCGATCAGTTGCTCCAACGTCGCGAGCGCCTACCGTGGGAAACAGCTCTCGACTACGCCTTGCAAATCGCCGAGGCGATGCAATTCGCGCACGAACAAGGCTGGCTTCATAATCGACTGCGACCCGACAAAATAATTATCTGCGCAGGTGGACTCGAGGTGCGCGTCTCTGATTTTCGCCGCGATGATGCAATTTGGCTGACGCCTCTTCAGTCCAACCCGGAACAATGGACCTACCAAGCGCCGGAAATACTGCAAGACGAGCCCATGAGAAGTGAAAGATCAGATATCTATTCACTTGGAGCAATCCTTTATCAAATGCTCACAGGTCAACTTCTTTTTGATACAACCACGACGGAACTGCTACAGGCAAGCATTCAGCGGACAGTACCACCGAACATTTCATCGATTACTCTAGATTGTCCAGTCTGGCTCAGCACTCTGATCGCGCAAATGCTCGAGAAGGAGCCGCTCAAGCGTCCATACACCATGGCGGCGGTTGTTATGGCACTCAATCAGGCACTGTCGCGCGCGGCAGCTGGAGTCTCTGTCGCGGAGCATATCGCCAGCGGTTTCAATCCGCTGCAAATTAAGGGCGATCGAAAAGAAGCAGAAAAGATTCTTGGCCGCAAAAAAGCCAAGAAACCCTTCGAGAATCCCGCTCCCTGGCTTTTCAATGGAACGATCGCTCTGGTGGGTCTGTTCCTGGGTTTAATACTGATCATAGTCTGGGCCATGCAACCGCCAGATGCAGATAGCTTAAAGGCGCGCGCTGAACTTCTACTAGCCGATGAGGATATCAGTTCCTTAGTAACTGCTCGCGACAATTACCTGGTGCCGCTACTTGAACGATTTCCTGATGGACCACATGCGCAGTGGGCACAGGCACGTATCGATGAGATCGATGTGGCGTCACTAGAACGACGCATTGAAACCATGATACGCTTTCGCCGCGAGATGAAGTCCGAAGCCGAACAACAGTTGGCCGATGCGATCATGATCGAGAAGAATGGCGACCGAGATTCCGCTGCCGAAAAATACCAAGCCATTATTACTTTGATGGATAAAGATCCAAGCAATAAACTAATCATCATGCTGGCACAAAAACGGCTCAAGGCTCTAGAGTACCAAGCATCCGGCAGCGATGAACTTAGTAAGCTGCTCACGGGAAAACTAAAAGATGCAGACAATGCTTTTCAAGCTGGCAAACAAAACGAAGCGAAAGAAATTTGGCAAAGCATTATCAATCTCTACCAGGCACAACCCGATGCCAAGAAGTACGTTGATACAGCCAAAAAAAGGCTCGGAATCGAGGAGCCAGCGGACACCGCCGAAGCCTTGAACAACAATCAGGATGCTCCCACAGAATCGCCCGCAATACCCGATAATTCTTCAGCAACACCAGACAGTAATGACGGTGATAGAACTAAATAGCTAAAGCTCTCTGCCAGAAGAACAGAGGCGAGCTTGGTGATTGCGTTCCATCCCGGAACGATCCAGCAGGCCTTGCCTTGTCCCGAAGAAACACCCCGGAACTAGCTCGGATTATAAATCTTATCGGCTGGCAATTCTTGGCTAATCTCACTGGGGAGTTGACTCTGTTCTTCAACCCAAATCATGGTACCGGGATCGCTATAGGTACACTTCCAGCGTTTAGCGCTGCCTGGAAATTCATGACTCTCTTGCGAACCGGCTAATGGAGCAAGAACTTTACCTAACTTAGAGCCCGATGGAACCAGAATGCCGTCGGCCTTCCAATGATCAAGCCACTTGCCCCATTTGGGTTTGGCATCAAGTAACTCTAAATGCTCTTCCAAAACACCTGGCTGGAAAGCAGCCTCATACCTGCCATCCAAACTTACAAGAACATGTGGAAATAATTCCCAGGTGACATACGCCCCTGCATCAAAATCGGTAATCAGCTTTCCGGTGAAATTGTTACGCTGCAAATACTCAACTGCACCCAACGGATAGTTGCCTCGCTCATTCGCGGCCGTCACTGGTAGATAGGCCTTCCAAAATGGGTGCCACAACGCAAAACCAAGACAAATCGCCATGATCCCAACACTGAATTGAGGTAGTAATTCTTGTTTTCGGGTTAGCAAATTTCTTAGTCGGTCTGCCAGCGGCGTGCATGAAAGCCATGCAGGTACGTAGGCTAACCAGATTAAGCCATAGATCGACCCATGGCGAATATGCTTTACAGCCATCAGTGCACATAGCACTAGAAAGACCACGCCACGCAAACGCGACCATTGGCGATTCTTAATGCTATATCCGATCAACGCGACCGAAACTGCAAAGGCCAACATGGTTTGGAGTGGCTCGTATGTCTCCCACAGCGGTGCCCACTCGGCGATTAATGGGCGTGGCATCGTTAAGCCATGCAACAAATAGGTCACATACTCGGTGCCGTACGGGTTAGCAAAAAGCAAGCCAACAGCGAAGGGAGCAGCGACCAACAGATGCCACGTGCCTCGCCATACGCCCTTTAAAGATCGATATTGGCACCACAAGCTCAATATCCTCTCAAGGCCATGAAAGGCCATTAAGCCAGCGCCAATCACAAAACCAGCATGCACATTGAGCCATATACCGAGCAACAGCAACCAAACTGCAACCCACCCACGCTTGCCGCGCCAGTCCGCCTCCATCATCACCAATTGAATTGAGATCGCCGTAAGCGTAAAAAGCTGCGCGCGAATCGTCGCAAAGCCAACCCAGAAAAACGGCAGTATGAGAACCACCCCCAGTGCGAAAAAGGCTGGATCGCCACCGCGTTGTCGACAAACTCGATACGCACATAAGAACATGGTTGCGATAAGCAGGAACTTCAAGCTCATCAACAGCGCCGCGCCCCAGGAATTACCCGTCGTCAGGTAGGCAATGAGTCCGAAACCCCATTCATGATGCACCGTCGGTTGCATGGTGGGAGTAAAGGCAAAAACATCGTTCTGCGGAAAACTTCCTGTTTCCAAGGTGTAACGGGCCAACGCCATCGCATGATACAGATCATGTGTCACGCAATTCAGGCGAGTTACGTAGGCCAAGAAAACAGACAAAGCGGCTAACAGCAAAGCCACTGTAAGCACGTTGGTATGCTTCTTACCCAACAACAGCATGGAACGGAGGAATTCCAAGCGAAATGATTGATTGGATCGAGCCTTCATGGGTGGGGCGAGATCGGTGGGTGGGGATGGGTCGTCATCCGAAAATGGATGATTGGAGCCTAAAAAGCTAGCATCTCACCCGTGACCTGGCCGGTAAAAAGGGGGCTGCCGCAGCGACAAAGCTTGCATTCTTTAGCTCAAATACCGAGTTTGCGGATTTTACCGGAATAAACAGAAACTGATCTAGGTCGCAGCGGAGTGGAGGTTTTATATTCGGAGTGGTCTCAGGGAACGAGACCTATCATGACTGGTGACAATCTGGCCGGATTTCGCTGGTGTTGTTGTAAACGCAGTAAATCTATAGCCAGTAGCATGTGAGGAGAGTCGAGCATGGAAGCTCGCATGATTGCGTTAGCGCTCGCGCTAACATCGTTTCTATGGTGTGGTGCCAACTATCGCACCCCTAACTTTGCCGTTTCCGCCAGAACACCCGAGCTAGCGAAGGCTGTTGGCGATCAAGCGGAAGGTTTCCGAAAACAACTCGCCCTGTACTGGCTCGGACGCGAGCTACCCGACTGGAGCGACATTTGTCCCATCGAGGTGGTCGCAGCGCCGAATCTCGGTGCTGGCGGTGCCACAACGTTCACATTTCACAGCGGGACTGTGGGCCGTTGGAATATGTCCGTTCAGGGAACGGAGCAACGCATTCTCGATAGCGTGCTACCCCATGAAATAACGCATACCATTTTAGCGACACACTTTGCTTCACTCGGTCGCCCAGTACCGCGCTGGGCAGATGAGGGTGCCTGCACAACGATGGAACATATAAGCGAACGCAGCAAGTTTGATCGCTTGCTACTGGAGTATCTCAGCAAAGGTCAAGCATTTTCATTTCAACAACTTTATCACATCACCGATTACCCGCAGGACCCCCTACCTCTTTATGCACAAGGCTACTCGCTGGTAAGTTTTTTAGTCGCTCAAGGAGGACCTCGCAAATTTGTGAGATACCTTCAGGATGGCATGATGAGCAATGACTGGGGCACCGTAACGAAACAGTATTATGGCTTCTCAGGACTCGGACATGTGAAGAACAACTGGCTGGCTTGGATTGGAGATGGAGGTGGCGATGTGACTCGCTACGCTGCTATGCCGATCGTGACAGAGGAAACTGCGACGGAGACTAATAGCACGGCCTTAGCCGATCTTAGTCAACCTCTGAAACTACAACCTACCGGAAAAGAAACTAGTCAGGCAGAGACAGCGATTTGGGTCGCCTCACCGAATGTTCCCGAGCGAACTTGGCATGCGGAAGACCTAGGTGTGACCGGAGGTATTCGCAAGATCAAACAGCAAGCAATCAGGCCAGCGTCAGCCTCAGAGATTGCTTCACCGTCGACTGGGACTGATCGTTCTACAGTGATTCGTTAGTCGACAATAAATCAGCCTAAGGTGGATTCACTCGGCTCATGCGCGAAGTCAGGTGTTGTCGAATGAGGCCACCATGACCAAAGTCGAGGTGGTCTGATGTGATGCTGCTCGGCGAGTCGCTCTATTTCCTTGGTAGCGATTCGCCTAGGCACCCCCATCTCTTCACGATAGAGCATCACAGCTTGCTGCCATTGTCCTTCGCGTAAAAGATGCAGAATGATTGCATGTTGATTCATCTTCCAACTCCTATAGCAAGGCTTTAAAGCTGCGCTACGCCAGGCGGGCCACTTTGGAAGCAGATCATGTTGCACATCTCGTAGGGAGTGGAGAGAAGTCTACGAGTGGCAGGTAGTCGAGCGCGTTGGTCTACTCAAACATGCGCCGAAAATACCACGATGGCAAAATAAAACGTTGGTCTGCCTCTCAACTTATCAGGCAGCCCAACGTCTTGTGTCGTTTGCGTAAACTTTACAGGCCGATTGTCGACCAGATTTAGTGCTGACGCTTAGGTTTGTAGATTTCGGTCGCTGTTCCGAAATGCACTTCCCCTGCATTCATCAAAGTTTCGCTCAAAGTGGGATGAGGATGAATTGCCTCAGTGAGATCGCGCACCTCACAACCCATTTCGATGGCGAGTACAGCCTCAGCAATGAGCTCGCCCGCACCTGGCCCAACGATTCCGCATCCCAGCACGCGATGGGTTTCAGGATCGACCAACCATTTGGTAAGACCATCAGTACGACCCAATGCTTGAGCGCGTCCACTTGCTGCCCATGGATACGTTTCCACGTCGACAACACGTCCCTGCTTTTTTGCTTGATCTTCCGTCAATCCAGCCCAAGCGATTTCAGGATCGGTGAATACGACTGCAGGAATTGCTGCTTTATCAAAACTTACAGGCTCGCCTAGGATTACTTCAACCGCCACTTTCGCTTCATGGGAAGCTTTATGTGCGAGCATGGGTTCACCAGCGACATCACCGATCGCGAAAATATTTGGTTCGGCAGTTCGCTGCTGCGAATCACACTGCACAAACCCGCGCTGATCGATAACAACCTTGGTATTTTCTAATCCTAAGCCGCGGGAGGTTGGACGTCGCCCCACGCTCACAAGCACGCGATCAAAGCGTTCATGACCAAACTTGCCAGGACCTTCAAAGGTGACCTCGACTTGTCCATCGACTTCAGCCATCGATCCAACTTTGGTGTTCAAGTAAATGCGTTTCTCGAACAATTGCTCCATCCGTTTATGCAATGGCTTGACCAAGTCGCGATCTGCGCCTTGAAGAAGACCATCGGTCAACTCGACTACCGAAACCTTCGAGCCTAAATGGGCGTAAACGGTTCCCATCTCTAAACCGATGTAACCACCACCGACAACTAACATTCGCTCAGGAATGTCCGTTAATTCCAGGGCACCGGTGCTATCCATTACGCGCGGACTGCCGATTTGAAATGCAGGTGGCATTGCAGGTGTACTACCAGTCGCCAGTATGCAGTAATCAAACGTCAGAACTTTTTCGGCAGGAATCGACTCGTCATTACCTTCCAGTCGAATCGTGTTGTTCGATTCAAAAACCCCTTTGGCTTTGATGACTCGCACATTGCGTCGTTTGGCGAGCTGTGCCAAACCGCCGCTGAGGGTAGAGATGACTTTTTCTTTGCGGGCGCGAACCTTGTCGACGTGAATGGCGGGAGCTGAATACTCAACACCCCAATCATGAGTCAACTCTTGAGCTTCAGAAATCACTTTCGCGACATGTAAAAGCGCTTTCGAGGGAATACAACCTCGCAGCAAACAGGTACCACCCAGACGCCCTTCCGCTTCAACTAATGTAACTTCCAATCCTTCATCGGCAGCCAGAAAGGCAGCCGCATATCCACCCGGTCCGCCGCCTAGAACAACCAGTTGTGAGTGCATGATGATCTCGCGCAACATTGCGGGCGCGGGTCTAACGCCCCAGTAGATATATTCAGTAGAAGTGACCCTTGCGATTCGACCCTAACGGAACTGGAGAACTACAAGCTAGCAGCGATTGACGACCAGCATCAATCGCTGCAACTCTGTTCGTATCTCCAAAATAACTTCGCGCCCGAAGAAAAGAGAGTCCCCGAGCGGAAATTGCAGAGTCCAACGAATTATCGTGACAAGAATTCGACCACGATGTTCGCATTCACTGGCAAACTGATGTCGTTTGAAGTGGGAGCACTCTTAACCGTGGCAGTCAAATTCTCGGTATCAAAGCTGACCCAATCCAATGGCTGGGCACTGCTGTTGGCCAGAATACCGCGGTAAAGATTCTTGAGATTTTCGCGACCCTTCAATTCGATCACGTCGCCAGCGCGAACGATATAACTTGGACTGGTAACTTTGACGCCGTTAACACGGAAATGACCATGAACGATGCCTTGGCGAGCCTGTGGGCGGGTCTTGGTGAAACCAGCACGACGAACCACGTTGTCCAAACGGCGTTCGCAGAGGATCAACAAGTTTTCACCCGTGTTACCCTTGCGTCGCAATGCTTCGGCGAAGAAGCGACGTAACTGTCGCTCGCCCAAACCATAGTAATACTTAATCTTTTGCTTCTCTGATAACGCCGTACCGTAGTTGCTAGTGCGGCGACCGCGAGCGTGCATACCGGGAACTGTGTCGCGGCGTTCCTTTGCCTTGATAGCGCCTGCGTTTTCGAATACAAGAACGCCCAAACGACGATTGACGCGGGCTTTCGGACCGTGGTACCGAGCCATACCAATAATGCTCCAAAACCAAAAACTCTGAACCTAAGTCGCTAGTCTGCTCCCTGATATTCGGACAGACGCTGCCTAATCCCTTACTCGAAAACAACTTATCGAGCCGCCACGTATCAATTTTCCGTGGACGAAACATGCCGCCGAGGCACGCTTGGGTTAAGCTTGACTTCGCAATGGAATCCAGCAGTATCCCAAGTTCCCTAAACTCTGACAAGGGCAATCAATCCCCACTTACGAAGGGGGATCCGCCTAAGAAGAGGCAGAAAAACCCTGCACCCCTGGCTTAAGGGATCGCAGCCATAACGCTGACCTTCGCCCCAACCCCTCAGCGTCCAGCAGATTGCCACCAGAAACTAGATCGCGGAGATCAACATTTTTGTTGCCGGACAAAGCTGACTCGCTTCCAGTTCCAACTCGGACATCCGGCGCTGAATTCGCTCCCGATGCTCAGCTTCTAGGGGCAATAAAGGAGACAGCAACCACGGCTGGCACAATCCCAAGACCGCTAAGCTCGCCTTCAGCGATTCGATCACCGCCATTCGTCCATTGGCTGCCGGATACAACTGCTTGCTTAATCGCAACACAAAGTCATCGGCTTGTTTAGCAAAGCCATAATCACCTTGCATAAAGGCCGAGATTCTTTGGGCGTAGACTGCGGGAAATAACATCCCGCCACCATTCACCCCACCTACTGCACCCAACTCCATGGCCGGCAAGAGAATCTCCTCAGGGCCAATTAGCACGGGAAAATGAACATCCCGCACACTATCGAGCAACTCCCGAACATATTTCAAATCACCTGAACTGTCTTTAATCCCCAAGATCCTCGGATGATTTGCCAAGCGACGAATCACCTCAGGCGACAAACAGAACTTGGTACAACCTGGCATGTTGTAGAGAACCACTGGCAAGGGGCTCTCATCAGCCAAGCGTTGAAAGTACGACTCGAGATGCCCCATCGGCACCGGAAGAAAGTAGGGACCTGTCGACACTACCGCCGCAGCACCACTCGCAAAAGCATGCTCTGCCAATTCCAAAGATTCTTCATAAGCAGTGTCGCTCACACTCACCAACACAGGGACACGCCCAGCAACCGCTTCACAAACAAGTTCGACTAATTGAAATCTCTTGCGATAACTTAGGGCATTTCCCTCGCCGCAAGTCCCCAAGACGAACAGGCCACTGACTCCACCTTCGACGGTGTGCTCCACCAACTTTCGAATCGCAGCCAAATCCAAACTCCCATCCAACTGGACCGGAGTCACCATCGGCGGGATCAAACCCCGCAATTCAGCCTTGGTCAAATATCGAGCCATTTCTTTCTCCCGCACACTATCAAGTGCCAATTCGCACACTCTGCCAGTTTTTAACTGCACAGAGCCATCTCCATGTATCTCAATTTAACCCGTGGTGGCTTACAGTTCTCCACCGGTGGGCAATTCGCACGCATTTCTGGCCAATTCCAGGCCCATCATCTCCTCGCCACCCGACAAACCCAAACATTTTCACTTGAAATGGAGCCGATTCTGCCTCCTTCAACTGAAATTGGCACGGCCTTTGATCTAGTAACCACACAACTCAACGAAAGCTTGACGAATCATTCTCAAATATACAGGAATACGACCCATGGCTTGGCCTCTCAACAAATGCGTACTCGTGCCGTTCGATTTTTCGGACCACTCACATAACTCTCTCAATACGGCACTGCAAATTGTCGAAAGCCCTGCCCAAGTTCACGTACTCCACGTGCTCCCCTTTCTCATCCCAACTGAACCGGGAGTTGTTTGGGCAACCATTGATGATGCAGAACGTATTCGCCATGCCACCGAAGCTTTGAAAGAAGAACTCAGCGGCAAAGAATACCAAGGAGTCACAACCGAGGTTCGCCTGGGTGATCCAGGACAGGTCATCGCCGACCGAGCCGTAGAACTTGGCGCCGACCTAATCGTCATCCCATCACATGGCCGTACAGGCTTTACTCGATTCCTTTTGGGTTCAGTGGCTGAACGTGTTGTGCGTCTAGCCCACTGCCCAGTCCTGGTGACCAAGATTCCAGTCGACAAGCAATAACAACATCGCTTGGCGGACAATAAATGATTATCCAACCATTAGTCACCGCGACGGCTCACGCATCAGAACCCAGCGCGGTGACTTTCTTTCGACGGAACTGGAGCAAGTCCATGCTCTCCAATCGTGAACTAACCTGTGCGCGGCAGCACCTTAACTTGATGCAAACCAAACTG
>JAUMAI010000229.1:0-5961 GCA_032116775.1 Pirellula sp.
TTCATTGCCTCCAAAAAGCTTACATCGATATTGAATTGAGCATCAGGCTGATTAAATCCAATGGTGGGAGCTTTTTCAACAATGCTGTGGCTAACACAGAATTCAACAACTTTGGGCATCGTCTCTTTGCGAAACTTGTCTCCATTTAGCAGAGTTAAAGCTTCGTCAGCATTTTTGTAAAATCGTGTCTGCTCGACAACGATTTTCATATCTTCCAGCTTCAAGTTACTGAACTTCTCTCCAATTTTTACGAGAGTATCATCTGAGGTTTTGGGATCAGCCATCATCTTGTTGACTTCATAGAATGTATCGATGATCGCATAAGCGAAATTCGTACCGCCCGTTTTAGTAATTGCATCTTTACCCACCACGACCATGTCGATGATTTCTTCAGGAATCGCTGATGAGTCGAAGAGCACTTTTGAATCCTGTCGAGTTCGCAACGTTTGCATCAAGAAGGGATTCCAAACCATAATCGATGTTACAGCAGCATCATTGACCTGCATGGCTTGAGCGGCAGCGCCGGGATCCTTGTTCTTGAAAGGAAACTCACTCGGTTTTTGATTCTTCAATTCGAGCACGCGTTCGAAGCAGTATTGCGAAACACTGCGTTCAAGTCCGAAGGTATCCTTGCCTTTCAGGGCATCGATAGATTCAATTCCTACCACGATACAAGCATCCGCTCCAACGCTGGTTGAGGTTGGTAGGATACCGACTGATGGCCGGGAAACCGATGGAGCAAGAGCGTCCATATTTGTCATGCACACCGCATCTACAGTAGAAGCTGCATACTCTTGCAGGCATGGGTCATAATCTCGTTGCTTGAGTACGATATCGACATTCCACTTCCGTTCCATATCTCCGAGGCTACCCTCTTTCCCGTCAAGCAATCCTTGCATTTCGGCAACACCAAAAACGGACCAAGATGGGTATTCGCTCCAAGCCAATGAGAAAACTGGCAAGGGTCCGCTAGAGTTTTCGGTAGTATTGGTACCGGAAGACTCGCTAGGTTTCGACGAATCACTTGGAGTGCAGCCAGGGATCGTAGTGAGGGCAACGGCAAAAGCGATCGCGGCAGGCGTCGCCAGTTTAAGCAACGGGCTAATAATGTATTGCATGGATTGTTTCATGACTTGTTCCTTTTTGGCTGTTAAATGGGGAGGCATTAAGCTTCAGGAATGCGATTTTCTGTCGGTTGAGGAGCGGCGGCTTCTTTCTTGCCTGCCAAGCCGATCAGTTGATCGAACTCATCATTCGCTTCGCTCGATTTGGCGTATTCGAGGAACTCTGCTTCTGCGCGTTGCGTATCGAGGCCAGCGACTTCGCGGCTGATTCTCGCATTGGCAGAGGCCTTCGAACGTAGTTCACGTAATTCTCGTAACTCTTCGGAGGTTCGGTCCATGGCTAGGCCCGACATCATATCGGCGATTTGTTTTTCTTCTTTCGCAGATAGCACGTCCGCCACCGTGTCGTGCTTTTCTTCTTTTAGTTTTTCCAGATCGCGCATCAAGCTCTGAATCTGTGTCTTGTGCCCATTGACATTTGCGACCAGGGTTTTGAGATCCTCTTCTAATTCTGCGACTCTCTGTTGCTTTTCCGTCAAGGTACTGCTGAAATCTCGGAAGGCAGACTGGCACTTTAAGTACTCCGGGTCGGTCTTCACTTTTTCTGGGTCGCCATGATATTGCTCAACTAACTTTTTCGCCTTCGCAGCTGCTCCTTCTCGCAGTTTTTCCAAATTCTGGATTTCGGTAGTTAGCTGTTTTACCTTTTCCTTTTTAGATTCCTCTTGAGCGATCATGGCAGCGATCGCATCTTTGTACTGATTCAAACGCTCTCGCTTGTCTTTGATGATGCGATCATAGTTTGCCGAAATTACGCCTGGGTTCAAACGTAATGACTCGCTCGCTTTATCCACACGAAAGGTCATGAAGTACCACACCGCGCGCATGTACTTTCCGATCGCATTAAACATCTTTATTGAGCTCCTATTGCAATTCTCTTGTTACACTATTCCAGTTGCCCGAATCCTCCATCTCTTTGAGTCTTTCTTCCGTTCGCCGAGCGACTCTAAGAGAGGTGTCTAAATCGTCGCGTAGCGACGAGAGGTCTGCCTTGCTATCTCGATCTAGTAAAGCGGTGAGTTGGCTGACGGCTGACTCCGCATGCTCGATCGACTCTTTTATTTCTTTAAGGACGTTTTCGCGTTGCTGCAAAATGGATTTCCTAGTTTCCGGAGAAACGTCGCGAGCCAGTTCATATAGCTGATAGGTTCGCTTCAATTGATTAACCACGGCATGGAAGAGTTCTTCGATTCGATTGTGGACTTCAAAAAAACGCGACGAGTTGTCGGTTTTCAGGCGCGCTTCGTC
This sequence comes from Pirellula sp., assembly GCA_032116775.1. Taxonomy (GTDB): domain Bacteria; phylum Planctomycetota; class Planctomycetia; order Pirellulales; family Pirellulaceae; genus JAFLCP01. Next base: position 2,373 of record JAUMAI010000229.1, read on the forward strand.
AAATCTTTTTTTCAACGCTCGAAGAAGTATCAAATAATCTTCTGTGCGGTGATCATGATCGGTCAATAATAAGCGAGCGAGCTGATCTAACTCTGCATTTTCTTTTTCCATTTCCGCAAGTCTTAGATCTTCCAGAGCTTGTTGAGTTATCGACTCAACCTGAAAGATCCACCGCATAGCCATCCAGCCGACGCCTCCGACGCTGCAAACGAGTCCCGCCAAATTGAGCCATGCGTTTCCGCCGACGCCCCAGGAAAGCAGCCATGACGTAGCTCCAGCCACCAACGGCAAAATCACCGATGGTGCCAGGAAGATCTCCGACATCACTTTTCGCCTGATCTCTTTCACGGCACAAATTTCGTTCTAATAGGGCGTTTGTCCAAAAACAAATTGTACAGAAGTCTCTCCAGTCAGTTCGCCTGAGGTCGCCCGCAAGCGATTTGCATCGACCCCTGCCCGTTGGAGGAATTCGAGGGCAGTAGCGGCGCGCTCGTTTGCTAATTTGCGATTAGCCTCCACATTACCTTTGGTCGAAGCGTTGCCTCGAATCATTAAATAATATTGAGGCCAAGATTTTAGCTGGTCAACCAACTCGAGTAACGTCTGTTGGCTTTGTTCGGTCAATTTGGAGGTTCCGCGGCCGAATACCAGCGGAGGAACGCTTAATGTACCGACTGGCTGCAATTTAGCCCATTGTTCTTCCGAGAGCGATGGTAGCGGGTTTGAACCTCGAATTTGTTCTTCCGTGATACCGGGGTGAAAATCGGTCTCCCGTAATGAGCGCAGCGGCCGATCAAAAAACAGGCGGTTGTACTGTCCGTCCAATGGGTTTTGAGCCAAGGCTTCGGTGGAAATGAGAACCCGTGTGATCTTTTCAATCATATCCTCGATATAGTCCAGCCCGCCCGAGTCGCGCAGTCCAAAATGGGCATAATTTTCTTGCGTGTTTCGCCACGCGATCTGAGAAAGTAGTTTTGCGGCTTGAGTTTCGCTCAACCCTTCAGAGCTGCCATCGATACCCCGCGAATCGGCCTGTAGGAATGAACTCAAGGCTTGTGGATCGCGCATTTCATAGAGCGTCTTGAAGTAGCATTCCAAAATATCACGAACGACAGATTCGTTCTTTACCAAAAAGTCGCGACTGACCACTAAGCAGTCAACGACGTATCCCGAAAACCTCGAACTGTCGACTAGGACATGCAATTGATCATTTTTAAGCATCTCGCCCACCAATGGTTCCCAGGTAACAAAAACTTCGTTTCCTGCGGGGGCCGCCGCTAGATATCTTGTCTTGAGCGCACTGGAGTCGGGGACCTGATCGATGGTTGATTGTGCACGATCACGCATGCCGAAATCATTCAGCACAACCCGTGCTAAAGTTTCACTCGGAGAATCGCCCACCAGGACTAGTTTGGTGTCAGTGTTGGATCGCAAAGCATCGATATTGGGAAACTTATCCCGGTACGCAATCATCGCATCGGCACCACGACTCTCGTCGAGAATGGCAACCACTGTCGCCGGATACTTATTGGCCACAAGCGATGCCTTGATCAGACTATCCAATGGAAAAGCAGCCAATTGCACTTTGCCGCTTTCCAGCGATTGAAGACGCTCTGGGTAATTCGCGTTGTCGTCAACCACATCCAAGCGAATGCCCTTATCTCGAAGCAGTTCGGAGAATCGGCCGCTACGCAGGAAGGCCTAGCCCGAAAAACTATCCAAACCGACTTTTAAATTATACTTGTATTTGGACTGCCCTGTTGTCTTGGCAACATCTGCTTGACGCTGCTGCTCAAGTTCCCTTTGTTCTGCCTCAGTGATACTTGGTTGCATTACCAGACGCCAAAAAACGACGGATGCTCCAATCAGGATCAGCCAAACACCAGCTGCTACGATGATTTTTGTCTTACTCACAGGAAAATACCAAAAGCGAAAAGAATCGGATAAGTGCGATCACTTTATTATGCTACAGCTGAGATTTCTGAACTTGGGTTATCTCCGTTTCTTAATCGCGTTGCCGAAAACAACAAACAAAGTCATAAACACAATAAAGCTTGCGAAGCAGCAACTAGTGCCAGTACCAGTTTGGTTATTGTTTTCCGGAGATGTATTTGGTGGAGAGATGTACGTTCCTTGAGGGAAGGTGCTTGGATCAGCGTCTGCAGCCAACTCGATATCGCTATCACCCACGGGATTATTATTGATCGAGGATATGACCGCCAATGCTTCGGCGGCGAACTCGTCGGGTAGAGAGGCGATTAAGTCAAAATCAGTTTCACCGCTTTGGTCACTATCGCTGCCCGATTCGGCAAACACGGCTGCTACGGCTTGATTCAAGGCTTCTGCATCATCCGCTCGGCGATACTGATGAACTTGGGTGGCCAGCGAGTGGTCGCGTTCCATATCCACGCCGATGACATCGACCGTAATTCCTCGACTGACAATGTCAGGCAGATATCTTTCCAGCAATGGAGCATCGGTTGCCTCACCATCTGTTACCACCACTAGCCGAAAGGTGCCGAAGGGATCTTCACGGCGGGAGGTTAGAAGTGAATCCGTCGCGATTTTCATCGCTCGACCTAAAGGGGTAGCGCCGTTGGCTTCTATCGAGTTAACAACCTCAAGAAAAGCTTGGCGATCCGCCACAGAAATCGGATAAAGCCATTCGCTATCGATACCTGTTCGGTTAAGCGTCAGCAAGCCGATCTTGGTCTCTTCAGGAAGGTTGTTCAAGACCGTTCGTAAGGCGTTTTTAGCAGCGTCGATACGCCGTATTCTACCACTGCGAGTCGACATCGCTTCGTCCATCGATCCCGAGTCGTCGAGAACGATCGCCACATAATTTTCACCCTTCAAGTCCGTGGAAATTAGCTGAGACGTTAGGAGCGTGATGGCAAGCGTAATCCAAGCAAGGACTCGATACATCGACCAGCCTCCCGGTTACAGTGTTTCTGCTTCGAAATCAAAACGAAAAGAAGGTGAGGCTACTTGGCAGTTGAAGCATGGACTGCCAAGTACCAGATCCGCGAATTCTATTATATGTCTAGAAATCAAAATCACCTGGCGCAATTGATTCTGCGTCAACTTTGACAATACGGAATTCAACTCGCATATTTTCTTTGGCTTCATCGATATTGCGAGGCTTGGCAATCACTGGTTCCATCACACCTGCGCCTACGGGCGTGATCTGCGAGATATCGATATTGACTTCCAATTGTGAAGCGTAGCGGGTTAAGGCTTCTTTGACCTTATCGGCTCGAAGTTTGGAGAGATTCATCGCTGCCTGCATCGTAACCGCTGGATCAGGATTGCCTCCACTGAAGGCCCCTTTGCCAATCATCTCGACCAAATCTTTCATGTTGTTGAGATCAAGTGGCTTGCCCTGGTAGAAGTACTTGTAATCACCCGGCTTGCCCGTTTGGCGAATAATTCCTTTCGCCATACCTGCTTTGACCAAATCGAGTAACGTTTTGGTAGGATCGGAATGGCCACGAATGACGACGCGGGCATTGCCGAAGGTTGAGGCGGCTTTTAACGCGCGATTAAATTCTGCTCCATATTGATCGGCAGAAAACTCTTCCTGGTTGGG
>JAUMAI010000230.1:0-5203 GCA_032116775.1 Pirellula sp.
CTTAATTGAACGGTATTGGGGTTAAACGAGCTTGGTCGATTAGCCGCAAGAGTCGACGACTCAGCAGCGATTAACACTGAGCATTACCTATAGAGAACGAATCTCTTTACTTGGCTCTTTACTTGGGTGCGGACAAAAGAAATCCGGTGTAAACCCAACCGTCATCGGTTGACTCGAATAATAAACCACCGGGCTGGAGATACCCGCGGATCTCATCGAACGGAGGCAACTTACCACCATCGATCTGTTGCTTCTCTTTTCCTCGCAACTCTTTCTTGGGCTGCGTTAAGCGCTCCATGATGGTAGCCAGCATACTTTGCGATTGAGGCAATTTACCTTCGCGGAATAGTTCATATTGCACGCGATAGGAAAGATCACTTCGCAAGACTTGCCAAGTGCAACCTGGACGGCCCTCAGCGAGCTTTTCTACCATTTGCCGCGCCCGCAAGTACTGTGTGTCTTGTGTAAGCGAACTCGCATTGCCAGACTTGTCTTGCTTGATCGCATCTTCAATCATCTCGGCATGCGAGGCAAACATTAACCGATCACCATAAATCGTAATCGCCCAGTTGCTTAACCATGGCTCATCTTCTGGCTTGGTTTGCATCGGCTCTTCACCGAATTCGCCAAAGTCTGCATCGATATTCAGCTCTTCATCCTCTTGACGAACCACCTTCCATAGCTTGTGACCATCAAATTCTCGCAGTACGGCATCGGGCTCATTGTTCATCACGCGCTCGAGAACTTTGAATAACTTCTCAGGCTCTGTTACTCGCAAGGCGATCATCGTGCGACGACTATCAACCGTAATTGGTTCTTTGCAATCGCTCATCGACAGAATGTCGTTGGTCAGATAGGGGAGAACTTCTTGGGCAATATCAACCTTGGGTCCCGTTTCGTTTTCAGCCATACCTTTGACAAAGGTTTTGAACACGCCTGGCGAGTCGGCCAAGCCATCCATCAGACCTTCGCTTTTCCAGAACGATTCGCGAATGTTCCAGCAGATATTCACAATTGCGGAGACATCGCCACCGACCCATTGAGGCAATTCCCAAGATACTTCATTAGGTGTGTCCACCAAGGCAGCAGAGCCTGGCAAAGGCTTCGGAGCGATCACGATTCCTCGATGCAACATATCGGTCTCACCGCTGCCGATGGCCAAACGACCTGCAACGGCACGGAATTGACCGAAACCTTGATCTTCTAGAACCTTCAATACGTCGGTGCTGCGATTTCCCTCTCGGTTACCGGAGATTTCGCGGATCACACGTGCTAAACCAATCGGACGAACAAAATATTCGATTTCCCCAGCGGCCAACAAACCATCCACGCGCTTAATTGCGGCTTGATAGTCGGCATCTGTCAGCAGACTATCGGCAGCAGGTTTTTCCTGTGCCTTGAGCATCGATTCAACCATCGCTAGCTCATCACTAGCTAGCAGCCGATCGTTGGCGACGCAGTAAAAAGTTTCCTGCAACAACAATTCGCCCGGCTTGCGCGGTAAGGTGTATTGCAGCACCGTCTGTCCCGCGACCGGCACCGACTTAGCAGTCGCACCTTTCGCCTTCAACTGACTATCAACCGAAGCCAAAAGCTCCTCGGTGTCCTTTGATCTGCCAGCAACTTCAACGATAAGAGCTAAAGCGTAAGGTTTGCGGCGATTTTCCGGACGAGCGATCCAGCTTAACAGTGCTTCGCCAGAGGCAACCTCGGCTAATTTCGCCGCTTCGATGTTCAATTGCCAACCTGCATCCGCGAGGCGACTTTCGATATCCTGACGCTGATCGTCCCAGAAAGCCTTCAAGGCCGGATCTTTAGCGAATTTGGCTAACTCGGTTACATTCCATCGCTCGCGCAGCCTCGGCATATCGATCACTCGGACGTATCCTTGAGCTGCCACGGGCAGCAAGGAGACAACACTTTGGTCGTCTTGAGCCATTGCAGGCTGAACATGGCCGAAAACCACGCAGCAGATCAACAATAGCCATTTTGAGTGAAAGGAATTTGAGACGGAGAGGATTCTGGACAAGGTGAAAGACACGCAGGTGTCTCCTGTAGTGTTCGGTGAGCCGAATTCAAGCCGACCGCAATAGTGCAAGTAAACCAAGTCGACCATCTTACCCGATCGTTATCGGCCGCGAAAACTTGGAAACTTGCATTCACGATGCAATCGCCATTTACTCAATGCCCACCCATGGCGGCATATCAGTTGTTTTCGCTAAACTTTCCCAACAAGCTACACCATATAACAAGCTGAACCAACACCAATACCCCTAAAGAGCTAGATCCTCAGAAGTAAGCGTTATGTCGAACGACCAACAATATGAAAACCCACTTATCACCCGATATGCCTCCCCCGAAATGGCTCGCCTGTGGAGTAGCCAGAAACGAATTTCGTTGTGGCGGCAACTGTGGATTTGGCTGGCTGAGGCGGAACAAGAACTAGGCCTCCCCATCAGCTCCGAACAAATCGCGCAAATGAAGGCTACGCAACTAGATATCGATTTCCGCGCTGCTGCCGCCTACGAAAAAGAATTACGCCACGATGTCATGGCTCATGTCCATGCCTACGGCGATAAATGCCCAGACGCCCGACCGATCATCCATTTGGGCGCGACCAGTTGCTATGTGACCGACAACGGCGACTTGATGATGATTCGAGAAGCCCTTGAATTGACGCTCGGCCGACTGTTGAAATGTATCGCTACCTTGGCTGAATTTGCGAAACAGTATCGCGATCTCCCCTGCCTTGCCTACACGCATTTTCAACCCGCCCAACCTACCACCGTCGGAAAACGCGCTTGCTTATGGATCTATGATCTGGTGCTGGACGCCGAGGAACTCATTCATCGACTGGAAGCCCTTAAGGCTCGCAGTGCCAAAGGAACCACCGGCACACAAGCAAGTTTCCTGCAGTTATTTAATGGCGATCATGCAAAGGTCCGAAAGCTTGAAGCCATAATCGCTCAGAAAATGGGATTTCAAGCTAGTTACGCTGTTTCCGGTCAAACCTATTCGCGAAAAGTCGATAGTCAAATTCTGGAAGCCTTAGCTGGTGTTGGTCAATCTCTGCATAAGATTGCAACCGACCTAAGATTGTTGGCGCATCGCAAAGAAGTCGAGGAACCATTCGAGACTAAGCAAATCGGTTCATCAGCAATGGCTTACAAGAGAAACCCGATGCGCAGTGAACGCATTTGTTCTCTAGCACGCTATGCCATGAGCCTCCCTTTCAACACGTCGATGACGGCTGCTACCCAGTGGTTTGAGAGAACGTTAGATGACAGCGCGAACCGCCGACTCGTTATCCCACAATCTTTTTTGGCGATCGATGCTTGCTTAGTCTTGCTACAAAACGTCTCCAACGGTCTAGTCGTTTATCCCAAAACGATCGCGAGAAACCTCGCCGAAGAACTTCCCTTTATGGCTACCGAGTCCATCTTGATGGCAGGCGTCGCCGCCGGTGGTGACCGCCAAGAATTGCACGAAGTGATTCGCGTTCACAGTCAAGCAGCAGCCAAACAAGTCAAACAGGAAGGAGCCAGCAATGATCTTATGCAGCGACTGGCTGCCGATCCTGCTTTTGCCAACGTCTCCTGGGATGAAGCCCTAGATCCTATGGCTTTTGTCGGCCGAGCCCCGCAACAGGTCGATGAGTTTGTGGCTGAAGTTGTCCAACCACTGCTCGCCCAATATGGCAAATCCCAGGCCGCCGACGCTGAAGTTTTCGTTTAATTCCCATAAAAACCAAACTTCAGCCCACTCAACCATTCGCCATAAACCCATACCAAACAGCAACTTACGAGGAATTATCCAACTTAGGTTGCAAAACAGCGGCGAATTGAATCCGATTTTCCGCCGCAGCGGATGACAAGACTCTAAAATAGTGAAACAGCGAGTCCTCGCCTCCCCTGGCTAGCGAGGACTCCCATCCATTGCGTCGCTCCGGAGTAACCACTCCACAGAACTGGGTATCGAAGTGAACAGTAGTGAAGAAGCATCGCTCGGCCGCGTCGAAGTCTCGATGTCGCCACAAGAACGATTCGAAGAGTATCTGCAAAGTCGCGGGCTGCGCAATACCGACCAACGACGATTCCTAATCGAACAGGTGTTCAAGCATCATGAACATTTCGACGCTGATCAATTGATTGATCAGTTACCGCGCAAAGGCCAAGACAACCACGTCAGTCGCCCTACGGTCTATCGCACTCTGAATGAGTTTGTAGAAGCAGGCCTATTAAGAAAGTTCGAACTCAATGGCCGCAGCGTTTATGAACATGACTACGGCTACCCGCAGCATGACCATTTTTATTGCACGAAATGTCATCGCCTCATTGAATTCCAAAGCGATGAGTTAATTGCTCTGAGAGATGCCATTGCACGCGAACATCGATTCCGCGTCCGTGGACATCGACTGATCATCCAAGGTGTTTGTGACGAGTGCAGTCGGCAAAAACGCGAGCGTCGCGTACAAGATATGGTTTAACCAAGACCGATCTGTAGACTTCGGTTGCCTGATCACTCCCAAACGGTTGCCTACGTCCCTGGTTTACCGCGAATTGAAGCAGCGTAGTGGTGCGATCTACCTTCTAAAACCGACGCCTGAAAACGCTTCATTCCAAGAAAAAACACGGTGAACCGTCTGTAACGATTCTACCGTGTCTGTTGACTTTACTGTTTTACTCGCCGCTAGGCATTAAGCGATTTCATCGAGCATGCGATCCAGGGCCGCCGACAATCGCTCCGGTGTATCATAAGAACCTTCGGCAATCGCACGCCGCAGCGCTGCTACCTTTTCCGTTCGAATACCACCTTCGGCTGCAGCTGTCTCACCCACGCCAGAAGTGCCGCCCAAACCTTGAGCTTCGGCTGACAAATCCAACTGATCTACCGGATTAAGCTGACTGGCTGTAGAGACTTCAGAAGCTGAATTGCTACGCCCAGTTTTTCCTGCCGATGTCAGACCCGAGATCGATTGCAAACCTTGAAGACCACGGATTTCCATCTTTTTTCCCCCTAAACAACATAAACCAACAACCGGCAACTTGCCTCTAATCTCGCCGCTAGCCAGCGGGAAATCTTCGGCATCAAGCGCTGCAATCCGTGTCGGGAGAACTTATCCGTAATCAAATTATGCAGACTTCGCAGGCGCGCTACTTATCGAAGTAATTATCTGTTTCGACCAGACGCCTAAACGATTTTC
>JAUMAI010000231.1:0-2555 GCA_032116775.1 Pirellula sp.
TGAGCGGTTTCGACGTACAACAGAATCGATTGAATATCTTTGTCGGACAGTTTCGAAATATCTTCGAATACGAACATGAGGCGTCGAATTTCTTCGACCAGTTCCGGCGTGTCTTTGGCGAGAGATTCCAGAATCTGCCGTTCGGTTGCACGATCGGAAACGTTGAGAATTTCTGCCACTGACTCGACACCACCAGCCTTCTCGAACGATTGATTCATCACCAAGCTCATGCGCAATTCCAGCGCCCGCTCGATTTCTTCAATCGCCTCGGGTGAGGTCTGGCCCATCTGAGCGATGCGTCGAATCACCGCCAGTTGCCTCGCCATCGGAAGACCTTGTAACACAGCCGCAGCAACCTGAGCCGGTATATGCGACAAAACCAAAGCGACTGTCTGTGGATGCTCGTCGACGATGAATGAGAGAATATTTTGCGGGTCAGCTTTGCGTAGAAATCCGAATGGCAACGACTCCAAGGCTTGCTGGAGTACGTTGATCATATCGTTGGCATCTTTACCGAGCGCTTTCTTAACCAAGGACTTAGCGCGCTCGAGACCACCGGAATTGGTACTCAGTACACTCGGCTTGCTGTCCAAGAATTCAGCAATAATACGTTCTTGGTCGCGACTGGTAACCGTTTCCATTTGCGCAATGGCAATGGAAACCATCTCCACTTGCTTGTTAGGTAGGCGCGAAAGCAGCTTGGCAGCATCATCTTCCTCCAAGCTCATCAAGAGCACAGCCGCTTTCCGCAAGCCATCATCGCTCATTGTGTCTGCTACCTTTACTGCCCTACCATCCAACTGTTGGACATGGCCCAGCCATTGGACATGGCACCGCTGATGCACATGGCCCACGTTTGGACATGACACTGCGCTGCAACCGGAGCGCACCCTCGTAGCAGATTCGGATGCGCAGCCCGCTGTCTTCACCGAAGTCAGGGTAGATCATCGATGTTCGGACACGCCAGCACGATGCATAGGGAATATGCGGATTGTACGGGCAAGCGAATAGCACAATACTTGAGGAAACCGGAGCCTTCTTACGCCGACAGAACCGGTGCAACCGCCAAACTCCAACAAAATCCTTACCACGTTAAGCGGCAGTAACCCCACTGTCCGTTATTCTCATCGACTCCAATTTCGATGCTATCGAGTCGATCTCCTACCACGGGCTTCAACAGATCACGCATCCCGTTGGCCAACCAAGACGCCAATTCCTCCGCCGTCGTATTGGTTACCGGAAGCAACTGGCAATCTTCTCGCGGAAATAGCCATCTTTTATTGCGGAACCGCACCTCGACCTCTTCACCCTTCTCCTCGACATGAATCAGCGGATGTGTGGTGGGTAACAGCATTTGATGGTCGAGTTGTTTGACAAGTTTGGCCAAAGTATCTCGAAAAGCAATAAAATCAATCACATATCGATTCTCATCGAGCGGGCCGCAAACTTCGCCGATCACGCCGTAATTGTGGCCATGCAAACACTCACAAATGTCTCCGTTAAAGGTAATAAAGTGAGCGGCACTGAAGACCAATTGCTGCTTTTGCAAGACAACGCGATACTCTCCTGCGGCCGACGATGATGAAGTCATTTCTAAAACCTTTCCAATGCGTTCTAATAACTGTTTCGAGTTCCCCAAAAATAGTCACAACCAAGCCCCTGAAAATATTGGCCAACTATGACTACCACACCGATGATGCGCCAGTACGAAGAAGCCAAAGCCGCCTGCGGGGATTGCATTTTGCTTTTCCGGATGGGGGACTTCTATGAACTATTCTACGAAGATGCCAAGACGGCGGCACGGGTACTAGGCTTAACGCTCACCAGCCGCGACAAAGGGGAAAACCCAATCCCCATGGCAGGCTTCCCCCACCACCAACTGGAGGGCTACCTCGGAAAACTGATTCGCCAAGGCTATCGAGCCGCCGTGTGCGAACAGGTCGAGGATCCGCGCGAGGCCAAAGGTATCGTCAAACGTGAAGTCACACGTATCGTCACCCCCGGCACTTTGACCGACGAAGCACTTCTAGATCCCAGACAAAGCAACATTCTAGCAGCGGTTTGTGTCCTGCGTCCCGGGAACAAACCCAACGCTGCTTCGGCTCGTTCCAGTGATACGAGCAAAGGGGACGAATCGGAGTGGGTCGGTATCGCTTGGGCGGAGCTTTCCACCGGCCGCTTTGAAGCAGGAATTTTTCCTAAACAGGCCGTCCGCGATGAACTTTATCGAATCGAACCTTCCGAAGTTCTCTTGCGTGAAGATGATGGCGTTACGCTCGCCAAAGATGGGCTTGATCCTTGGATGGTAACATTGCGACCTGCTTGGCAATTCGGGATCGATGAGTCCTTGCGCAGTCTGCATGAACATTTTGGTGTGCTCGATCTGCAAGGCATGGGCTGGGAAAGCGAAGATCGCCCCGCCATCGGCGCGGCAGGTGCCGTCTTGGCTTATCTCAAAGAAACTTCACGGTCATCGCTGACACATATTCAGCAACTACTACCTCATCGCCGTGGACAATCGCTAGAGATCGATTCAGCGACTCGCCGCTCACTAG
>JAUMAI010000231.1:2565-5451 GCA_032116775.1 Pirellula sp.
AGAATTAACGCACACGATTCGCAGCGGTCAGCGCGAAGGTTCTCTCCTATCGATCCTTGATCAAACCGTGACGCCAATGGGATCTCGTCTCTTGGCAAACTGGTTAGCCAATCCGCTGATCGACCGTCAACAAATCGAAAATCGCTTATCAGCTATCGAGGAATTGATTCGTGACTCTCGATTGCGAAATGCAATTCGAACACAACTAAAAGATGTCTATGACCTGCAACGGTTACTGGCTCGTATTGCAACGGGCCGCACGAACCCGCGCGATCTAAATCAAGTGGGCCGAACACTACGCAAACTCCCCGACATGAAAACGGTGTTATCAGAAACTCACGCCATTCGCTTGGCTGAACTAGGAGGCTCCATCGAATTGTGCTTACCGCTTAGCCAGCAACTGCAAGCGGCGCTACAAGACGACTGCCCGCTACTGCCGCGTGAGGGAGGCTTCATTCGCACTGGCTTCAACAGCGACCTGGATGAACTTCGCCAATTGGCAACAGGTGGCAAGCAGTGGATTGCCGAGTATCAGGCTGAACTTGTGCAGACAACGGGAATCAGCAGTCTAAAAGTTGGCTACACCAAAGTATTCGGCTACTACCTCGAAGTTACCAATACCCATCGAGAACGCATTCCAGAATTCTTCATACGCAAGCAGACACTGAAGAATGCTGAACGCTACATCACACCCGAATTGAAAGATTATGAAGAGAAGGTCTTATCCGCCGATGATCGCGCCAAGCAACTGGAGTACGACCTCTTCTTGCTGTTGCGCGATCAGGTCTTTGCCCAGACCCTACCCCTGACTCGTACGGCATACGTTTTAGCTGAACTCGACGTCCTCTGCTCGTTAGCTGAACTCGCTTCGCAACGTGGTTATGTCAGACCCAAGATCAGCGATGAACCATTGCTGGAAATTCACGAAGGAAGACATCCTGTTCTCGACTATACGTTACCTCAAGGTAATTTCGTCCCCAACGATACGTTTGCCGGGATGGAACATGGCAGGATCATGTTGATTACCGGCCCAAATATGGCTGGTAAGAGCACCTACATTCGGCAAATCGCTCTCTTAACGATCATGGCGCAGATGGGGAGTTTCGTTCCAGCCAAAGCAGCCACGATTGGAATCGCAGATAAAATATTCGCGCGTGTCGGCGCGAGTGATGAATTAGCGCGTGGTCAATCGACATTTATGGTGGAGATGCTGGAAACCGCTCGTATCTTAAATACCGCAACAGCTCGAAGCTTGATTATTTTGGACGAGATAGGCCGTGGTACTAGTACTTACGATGGCCTTTCACTCGCTTGGGCGATTGTCGAACATTTGCATGACAACATTGGTGCTAGAACGTTCTTTGCTACCCACTACCATGAACTGGTGGATTTAGAGCAATCTTTGGCTGGGGTGAAGAACCTGAACGTCGCTGTTAAAGAATGGAACGAAGACGTTGTCTTTCTACATCGCATCGTCCGCGGGGGTGCCGACAAAAGCTACGGTATTCATGTCGCGCGCCTGGCAGGTATCCCACGCAGCGTGAACGACCGAGCCAAAGATATTTTGGCACAACTGGAAATTGACCATATCAATAAGTACGGTCAATCTAAAATCACTCCGCCACCGCGAAAAACGGGATCTCCGATACAGCTCACCTTATTCGATTGGGGTGAACATCCTATTCTAGATCGCATTCGTGAGATCGATCTCTCGCAGACCACTCCACTCAATGCTCTGCAAATTATCGAGCAATGGCAGCGAGAGTTAGGTATTAAAGGCTGACCAGTATTGAGCTCAATCTAAGATCGGATCTAAGGCTGCCGCCTTAACAACTCCCGAATCTTCATTTTCGCTATCCGAAAACCGAAACGCCTCTGGGAGTTGGGGCGCGCCGATGATCACCGGTCGCTGTTGCTTGGATGATTGCTTCTCCGCTGTAGGGCGTTTGGTCCAACGCACGGCCGGCTGCGCGCCTTGGATACCCTGACTACGAGCTTCATCATCTTTGAATGGATCTTCCAGCCACTCTGGAATTTGAATATTCCCTTTCGGCTCGTTGGTGCGGGAGTTCGGCAAGCGAGGTTTTATCACTGGGGCATTCTTCTTCGACGGATTACCCTCAGTACTTGTTGGAAATTGTCGTCGCATATCGATCGAGGGTGCTGGGACGGGAACCCTAAACTGCTCAGCTGGTCCTCGTTTTCCAACTTTGTTGTCGGAACTCGACTCTTGACTCGCCTCAGGTGGCAACGGATCTGCGATTCCAGGCTCTTCTGGCTCCACGCCAAGATCCTCTACTGGCACATCAGCCGGTGGGGGAGCTTCCCCATAACCTTGGCAGCGTGAGCATTGGCATGGTTTTGTTTTGGCTGGTAACAATCGCCCGAAAACCCGATCCAGTTTGGCTTCAACCCGATTTGAGAAAGCATCGAGATGATCGAGGATCCCAACCGCTTGGCAATTGTGGTGGGTGTGATGGTGGTGGGAACTACCTTGAGAAACGCTGGAATGGGTGCGATTTTTTGCGCAACTACAACTCACGCCTTGCTCATCACAGTCACACCCCTGTCCATAACCGGGGGTCGCAACGTAGCAAACCACCAGCAGCAGCACCCCGAGGTGGATGGGAACTTGGGCGAAGATGGGACTGATCGGACACCGTTTTCCAGTTTTCTCGAACATTGGTAACCTCTGGTTGCGTCGGGCCCCAGCACTATCCTTGGTCGAATCAATAGCTTCGCACCGGCGTATTTTGAGTCGAACACGAGCCCTTCTGCTTCCATCGAACCACTACATCCCCTTTCGCCAGAACTTTCAGAACATCAAGAAAAGCCACCCTACACCACCAAATAACCCCAAAACCCCTAACTTTCACTATTTTCCCG
>JAUMAI010000231.1:5461-8676 GCA_032116775.1 Pirellula sp.
TCAGGAAATCCACTAGCACCAATTTTTAACATTCTAATCTCAGACATAATTATCCCCTTTCATTATTTTTTTTATAGGGATATCAAATATTTCTTAATAAGAATTTACAATACGCCCTTTTAAATTCGGGGGTGGAATTCCCCGAATACCTGAACACGGATTCTCTACTTCGTAATCGACTTGCAATCCGAAACTATGGCCACACCCACCCGCACATTTGATCCTTTTGGCGCACGCGACACCTTCTCCACTCCTGCCGGCTCGCTCGGTATCTACCGACTCCAGAAATTGGAGGACTTGGGTATCGCTCCGGTCTCTAAACTTCCATTTTCAATTCGTATTTTGCTTGAAGCAGTGCTTCGCAACTGTGACGGCTACGAAGTCACGGAAGAAGATGTCAAGAACTTGGCTGTTTGGAACGCTGCTAAACCTGCCGAATTAGAGATCCCGTTTAAGCCGGCTCGCGTTGTTCTGCAAGACTTCACTGGTGTACCTTGCGTTGTCGACTTGGCAGCCATGCGTGACGGGATGAGCCAACTCGGTGGCGACCCCAAGAAAATAAATCCACTGATCCCAGTTGATCTTGTTATCGACCATTCGGTTCAAGTCGATTGGTTCGGTACTGCTGACGCATTGACTCGCAACGTGGAAATAGAATTCGAACGCAACCAGGAACGTTATGAATTCTTGCGTTGGGGACAGCAAGCTTTCAATAACTTTAGAGTCGTACCTCCTAACACTGGAATCGTTCACCAAGTGAACCTAGAGTATCTCGCCAGTGTGGTCTTTACTGGTAAAGATCAGAAGGGTGCTGTCGCGTATCCTGACTCCTTGGTAGGTACCGATAGTCACACCACCATGATCAATGGACTTGGTGTACTCGGCTGGGGTGTAGGTGGTATCGAAGCCGAAGCAAACATGCTCGGCCAACCGCTTTACATGCTGATGCCCGAAGTGGTCGGATTCGAACTGACAGGCAAACTTCCTGCTGGAGCAACTGCGACTGACCTTGTCTTGCGTGTCACCGAGATCTTGCGCAAGGAAGGAGTCGTCAACAAGTTTGTCGAGTTCTTCGGCGAAGGCGTTTCGCGCATGTCGCTGGCGGATCGAGCTACAATTGCCAATATGGCTCCAGAATATGGCGCTACGATGGGATACTTCCCAGTCGACAAGGAAACGCTCAACTTCATGTTGAGAACCGGACGCAGCCAAGCCTTGGTTGACTTGGTTGAACGTTACATGAAAGAGCAAGGTCTTTTCCGTACTGACAATCAACAGCCATTACTTTACAGCAAAGTTTTAAAGCTCGATTTGAGCACAATTGAACCAGCAGTAGCTGGTCCTAAACGCCCTCAAGACCGAGTAGCATTGAAGCAAGTTAAGCCCTCTTTTGAAAAAGCTCTAACCGACCCCATTGCACAACGAGGCTTTGGTTTGTCGACAGAGCAATTAGGAAATAAAGGCCGCGTAGAAGACAACGGCAACTCGGCTGACATCTACCATGGCTCGGTAGTCATTGCTGCAATCACCAGTTGCACCAACACCAGTAATCCATCGGTAATGCTCGGCGCTGGTCTACTTGCACAGAAAGCAGCGGCTCGTGGCCTCAAGGTACAATCCTTCGTAAAGACCAGCTTGGCACCTGGCTCTCGCGTCGTGACCGATTACTTAGAGAAGGCAGGCGTGATGCGTTCTCTTGAGCAACTTGGGTTCAATGTTGTTGGCTATGGTTGCACCACCTGTATCGGTAACAGTGGTCCTCTGCCTGATCCCGTTGCCAAAGCAATCACTGATGGCAACTTGGTAGCCGCAGCGGTATTAAGCGGTAATCGAAACTTCGAAGGTCGAGTCAATCCACATACCAAGGCCAATTACCTGGCTAGCCCGCCGTTGGTGGTGGCTTATGCACTCGCAGGTCGAATGAATATCGACTTCGACAACGAGCCGATTGGCAATGACTCCGATGGCAAGCCAGTCTATCTACGCGAGATTTGGCCAAGCTCTGAAGAAGTACAACAAGTTGTCGACAAGAGCGTGCTACCTGAAATGTTCATCAAACAGTATTCGGGCGCTTTCACCAGCAACGAGAAATGGAATGCCATCGAAATCACTACCGGTGAGCGCTACAAGTGGAATGAAGCGAGCACCTACATACAACGGCCACCATTCTTGGAAGGCATCACACCGAATGTAGGCTCAATCTCTTCTATTCGCGGCGCTCGCGTCCTTGCGTTGCTCGGCGATTCGATCACGACCGACCATATTTCACCCGCAGGTTCCATCGCTAAAGATAGTCCCGCTGGACGATTCCTACAAAATGCAGGAGTCACCCCCAAGGACTTTAACAGCTATGGCGCACGTCGCGGCAATGATCGTATCATGGTTCGCGGTACCTTCGCTAATATCCGTATCCGCAACCAAGTTGCATCCGGTACTGAAGGTGGCGTAACTCGCTATTTGCCTACGGGCGAAGTGATGTCCATCTACGATGCAGCGATGAAATACAAGGAGTCGAATACTCCTTTGATTGTTTTGGCTGGCGCAGAGTACGGCACTGGCTCCAGTCGCGACTGGGCTGCCAAGGGCACTTTGCTGCTCGGAATCCGAGCTGTTATTGCTGTGAGCTACGAACGTATCCATCGCAGCAACTTGGTCGGCATGGGTGTCCTACCTTTGCAATTCTTACCAGGCCAGTCGGCACAATCGCTCGGCTTATCAGGCGAAGAAACCTTCAGCATCGAAGGCCTCGACGATCAACTGCAACCGCGCAGCACGCTGACAGTCAAAGCAACTGCAGCCGACGGTTCGACCAAGTCGTTTGATGTTTTGGTTCGCATCGATACCCCAGTCGAAATCGACTACTATCGAAACGGTGGTATCTTACCAACCGTGTTACGCAAACTCGCAACGACCTAACATTCACACGCCAGCAGACATTTATCTAGAGCCTCAGCTAACCTCGAGTGGCTGAGGCTCTTTTTATTTGGCTTCCCTGGAATTCCGGTCAATGTCGCGCCCGCTTTCCAAGGCTAATTCTCATCATGCGCACCGTTTCAGGAGGCTATTATCCCAAATACGACCTTCTTCATCATCCCAGACCCCAAGCTGCTAGGAGCAGCGTTCTGGTTTGCTAAACTGTAGGAGCTCAGTTAAGGATAACTTCTCTCCAGATGGTGGCTGTCATGTCGCTCCCACAGCGTGTCGGTAAAATAAAT
>JAUMAI010000232.1:0-3295 GCA_032116775.1 Pirellula sp.
GGCTATGATAAAGGCGTTCGGGCACCCTGGTCCTGGATGGCAGGCTGCTCACATCATCCCTAAATCAGGATTCTGGTGGGCTCCGCGAGAGCTGAGAAAAATACAGAAGTCAATGGAGAAAGCCGGGCTAATAGATGATGTGGCAAATGGTTTTTGGTCAACCTCTCGTCATGCCGGCACGCACTCTAAGGCTTTCATAGACGATCTTATTGACATAATGCAAGGCCGTACAGGTCGAGACGATCTTATTGAAGGAATCGATAAGCTCTGGGAACTTATCGATTCTGGGATCTATATTAAATGAAGAAATCAATTCATGTTTACATACTAAAGCCCGATTTAGTCGATCCACGTTTCCATGGCTTCATATTTGGAGCGAAGGCGAAGTCCATACTGGAGCTTGATGATCCCATCGATGATTTCCATCCGATCAATGACGGCTTGATCAATTGGAAACCTAGAAATCTATCTCAAAATTGGAAACCGCAACCAGTAGACGGTCCAGTAAATCCATTTAATGATTATCCCTGCTTGGAGCTCGCAACACCTGTTTTCAGCAAGCGTGCCGTTGACGCCCTTGGAGATATTCTGACACGAAATGGAGAATTACTTCCGTTGAGGACAAGCAAAGGCGAATATTTCGCATTCAACCTGAAAACCATCCGAAACGCTTTAGACTTACGGAAGTCAGTTCTTCGGCGAACAAGTCCAGAAAGAACTGCGGTATCGATTGAGTATTTCTCGTTCAAGGATGCAAGTCTTCGCGATACAACTATTTTTAGAGTTCCCGAGAATTCAAACGTTAAACTAGTGACAGATATATTCAAAGAGCGAGTAGAATCATCTTGTCTCAACGGGTTCAATTTTATTCCTGTGTGGCCGTTACCCGAGGGGACGGATTGGCGGATGGAAGAAGCCAAACGCCGAAAGAAGAACAAGGCGGTCAAGTTGGTCGGTGAATCACTGATCTTAAGGTTGCGACTAAAGAAGCCAAAGCCTAGCCCAAACGAGAAACGACTGGCATCAGACATTGAGCAGTCGTTGCGTTCGACACTCAAAGTAGATTCACTTAAGGAACGATACTGGGGAAGTTTCGAAGTTGCTGAATTTGAAGACGGCGAGTATCGCATATTCTGTTCATGCCCAGACGTTGATCAATTAGCTGGGCATCTTTCGGATTGGTTGGAGTCGGTTCCTTGGGAAAATGACTTTGACATCGTGAAACGCTATGGCAATTTGTTCGACAAGAAGGCGAAAGAAAAACGAATTCAGATTCGATCGGCTAATCAGTAATCGAAGTCTGAGTAGATCGCTTCGAGGTCGACCCGCAGCCCGAGCCTGATCAAGCGTCGTGGGCCAAGCTGTCGATTACCGCAGAGGGAAGCGACGGCGGCATTGTCGACGCCGAGATCATTCGGCCACGCTCGTGGATATTGGAAAGCGGCCTTTGCGCCGAACGCATGTTGCCGCTGAATCTCCCTGAACTGGAAGTCTCCGGGCTAGCGTTAGTGACTGCCATCGACGATTGCCCACCGATTGCCGAAGGTGAAGGTTCGGTGGTCACCGCACGGTTTGTCAACCGCGAAGTCCACGTCTTGGCCAGCGTGGACGTGCTGGGTGCGGATGGCGCTGTCGAAACCATCACTGGGACTACCATCCACCCGGTCTGGTCGGTGGACCGGCAATCCTGGGTGCCGCTAGCTGAACTAGCCGACGGTGAGACCTTGCAAGGGCTCGATGGCCTCGCGGTCGTTTTGAGCGTCTCCCTATCGCGAGTCTCGCAGCCGGTCTACAATATCGAAGTCCACGGCGAGCACGTCTACCAAGTCGGCGAGCTGGGAGTGGTGGTGCATAATACGTGCCCGGGTTTCCATCACTTCGCGCCGCGCGCGTGGGGAAGCAACGTCCCATATGGATCCAAATATCTAAAGAAGCTCAGCAAATCAGAGCATACCGATATCCACCGTGGCTTCTCTAACTTTTTGAAACTTCGTACAGGACATTATTTTAATGCTAAATCAGGCTCAGAGTGGCAATCAATGCTGGATTTCAGGACTCGCCGCGGACTTCTGATCGAATTCCATAAGACTTTTGAGAATGGAATTTACTGGAATGACTTCGTTACGGAAATACTGAAGGCGAGAAAGGCAGGTTATAATCCATGGGGTTAAATATTGAAGCTTCATCAGTTAGGGAGTTATGGCGAATTGAGGATGAATTGCAGTTTCGCCAAGTTCATTCGATTGGAGGAGGGAAATTTCTATTGAGTGGAGGACTTGACTGTCCTACTTGGCCACAAAGCAAGTTGTCCTGCGCTCTCGCCTTGCTCGATGTGCGATCAAGAGCATACAGCTGGAGGACGGAGCAAAAACGTCATAAAACCTATGATTATTGCTGCGCGACATTGACTCACGGAATTGGGGTAATTCCCCACGAATTCAAAAGTGACTTTTGCGGGATAATATTTGCAAATCTCAAAACGGGCTTGAATGACTATGCTGCAATTCAAATCGCAAATATCAATGGGGTTGTCCCACTAAACGGGGATTCATTTGCTTTCGTGAGAACTTTGAATGGAGCGTCGCAGCTTTGGATGAGCACGGAGGCGGGACTGATCTCGACTGAAATATCATCAGACAGAAACTTCCGCATCGCATCACTTGTGCCGTGCAGCAAAACAAGTGTGATCACAGTGATGCAGGATATTAATGAGGTAAATGGAAAGTTTCAAATTTCATTTGCACACCAACTTCGGAATTTAGATGGTAGCATATGTTGGGAATACCGATCGGAAAAAGATACCTGTATAAAAATGAATAGTGATGAACTACTTCTATACAACAACGCCAGTGATCAGCCAAAAACTCGTATCGACGTCGTCTCATCTACCAACGGTAAGCTTATTGATTTATTTGAGATATCGGGTTCGATTGCGAATTTAACAAGTATTAGTAATAATTGTTTCGTTTATTGCAATCCAAATTACGAAATGTGCTTATTTGATCGTTCGAAAAACCACGTAGAAGTTATCGCTTCTTTTCCTAGTACTGTTCCAGGATGGCTAGTGTTCGCTGTTGACACATCCCATCGAATAATTCTTGGCTGTAAGGCTGACAATTTCATGTCGCCAAAGAGTACGATCGCCGTATTTTCTTATAGCGATAGTTAATACCACTCGCACGTTGACAAGTATTTCGGAGATTCTTCAGGTTATCGAACAAGCAATCCAGCAACGCATTGTTTCGTTACGATGATGGAGAAAAAGTTCTGCCCAATCACGCTATGAACATGGCCA
>JAUMAI010000233.1:0-5491 GCA_032116775.1 Pirellula sp.
TCAGGTGATCCAGAAGCGTTGAATCAGTTGTTGCAGCCAATCTTCGACACCAAGGCTTATGAAAAGGCCAAAAAAGAAAACCGCTTGATGGCGGTTGGCTTGGCTGCCGGTCCGGGTGCTGCCACCGGTCACGTTGCTTTTACCGCTGCCAAGGCCGAAGAATATGCCGCGGCAAAGAAGAACGTTATCTTGGCTCGTATTGAAACCAGCCCTGAAGACCTGCGAGGTATGATCGCTTCGGACGGTATTTTGACCTGCCGAGGTGGTGTGTCGAGTCACGCAGCGTTGGTTGCCCGTCAGATGGGCAAGGTTTGCGTTGCTGGTGCCGGTGAAATCGAAATCGATTATCACAAGAAGACACTGAAATGTGGTTCTGTGACACTGAAGGAAGGCGACTTCATCAGCATCAACGGTTCCACAGGCGAAGTATTCCATGGTCTTATTGATACAGCTGACAGCGAACTGAAGCAGGTTTTGGTCGGCAAGACATTGAAGCCAGCGGACAGCAAGGTCTATCAGTACTACTCGCACATCATGAAATTGGCTGATAAGTTCCGTACTCTCGGAATTCGCACCAACGCTGATCAACCTGACCAGGTTGAGAATGCGATTGCGTTCGGAGCTGAAGGTATTGGTTTGTGCCGTACCGAGCACATGTTCTTCGAAGGCGATCGTATTATCGCTGTTCGCAAGATGATCTTGGCAGAAGACGATGCTGCTCGCCGAGATGCACTTAAGACTTTGCTCCCGTATCAGCAGAAGGACTTCGAAGGTATCTTTCGCGCACTCAATGGTCTACCGGCTTGCGTTCGCTTGCTCGATCCACCATTGCATGAGTTCCTGCCACAGCATGACAACAAGAAGGGCCAGGAAGAAGTTGCTCAGCAATTGGGCATCACAGTCAAAGAAGTTCAACGTCTGGTTGAAGAGCTGCACGAGTTCAACCCGATGTTAGGATTCCGCGGCTGCCGTCTTGGAATCTTGCGTCCAGAAATCTCTGAAATGCAAGCTCGAGCGATCTTCCAAGCTGCTGCTGCAGTTATCAAGGAAGGCATCAAGGTCAAGCCGGAAATCATGGTTCCGCTAGTTGGCTTCAAGAAGGAACTCGATCTGCAAGTGGAAATTGTGCATCGAGTTGCTAAGGAAGTGATGAAGGAAACAGGTAAGAAGTTTGCCTACTCTGTAGGAACGATGATCGAAGTACCTCGTGGTGCTTTGACCGCAGATGAAATCGCGGAAACGGCTGAGTTCTTCTCATTCGGCACCAACGATTTGACTCAAACTGCGTTGGGAATGAGCCGCGACGACTCCGGTTCCTTCTTGCCACGTTATCAGGAACTAGAAATCATCAAGGCCAATCCATTTGCCTCGATCGATACCACGGGTGTTGGTCAGTTGATGAAGATCGGTGTCGATAAGGGCCGTTCGACTCGCGAAGACCTGAAGATTGGTATTTGCGGTGAGCACGGTGGCGATCCTTCTTCCGTTGCCTTCTGCCATTCTATTGGACTTAACTACGTAAGTTGCTCGCCATTCCGTGTGCCAATTGCACGTTTGGCAGCAGCCCAAGCAGCTTTACGCTCGGCCAAGTAGAAATAGCTTGGGTGGGTTGGAAGTGCTCATTTCTTGAGGCTTTCAAGACGTAAAATTGATAAAGCCCTCCGGGAAACCAGGAGGGCTTTTTTTATTTAACTGCCCTGGAAGGTGGGGTCTGACTTCTTTTCTCCTCCAAAAATGTACTATGTTTCAATTGGCGACCATAGCTTCTTAAGGCCATTGGCCGGAGATTGAAACGTGACGTCTGGGCTTCAAATAAACCGATGCCTATTGAATTCTTGCGGTGAGTTACTGCGCCGTACTCTATTGCCTTTAACGCTGATTGCAATTCTGAGCGTTGTTGTGCTGCCGCTGGCAAGCAGGGGAGAGTTGCCGCATTTGTTTGTGGCGGAGGGAGGCAGGGAGCCAGGTCGAGTATTAAGATCGTTTGACGGTGGATTAGAAAGCGCTTTTCAGCGCAATCGCATTACCAACCGTAAAGAGCTTCGAGGGACAATAAACAGTATCGAAGTTATGGAGTCCACTGAAGTCTTTTTCTGTAGTGGGGAGGATGGAGCCATTTGGAAGCGTTCTCATGTAGGTGAAGAACTCGTTTACATTAGTCAGGGTAAGGTGGCCCAAGTACGTAGCGAGAGGAATAAGATTTTATTGTGGAGCGAATTTCGCAATAATGATAAAGACCAGTGGGGTATTTACCGCTGGGATGAGGAAGCGAAGAAGCCGCATTTAGTAACAGTCGTTGATTCCTCGGGGCTACCGGCTGCATTTGAGGGAGCCTTTGAGTTTCGAAGTAACAAATTGTTGATTGTTGTGCCGGGTGAGAAGAGTCATCTTTTCGATATCACAAAGCCTGCCAATTACAAGCCCGTAACAGCTTTCCCTTTTGCTGTGCGTAGCTTTAGAATTTCGGAAGATGCAAAATGGTGGACCTGTGATAAGGTTGGGCGAGTGATGTACTTTCCCGATACAGCGAATACGCATCTTTTTGAGGTTAAGGCCACCAGCAAAGCAAGGTTGGTTGATTTTGATTTTGCTTCCAGCAATTGAACTCCGCCCTTGATGTTCTTCTCGCGTTTTTTGAACTTTGGCTGGTGTTCTCTCTTTGGGTAAGTTGCCTTAGCTCCGCTTTTCCTATGCTCTATGAAGTGTTACAACCACTCCATGGGATGATGGTTCTGCTTCCTTCAGGCGGTGAGGAAGGCAGTTTCACTTTGGCAGGCAGAAGATTGGCAATTACCGATGGCTATACGAGTCGCACTGCATCACGAGACGATCTACAGCTATGATCGTCCAGTTCGTTTATCACCGCAAATAGTTCGCTTAAGACCGGCGCCACATTGTCGCACGCCAGTGCTTAGTTATTCGATGAGAGTCGAACCAAGCGAGCACTTCTGTAACTGGCAACAAGATCCGCAAGGGAATTTTTTAGCGAGATTGGTTTTTCCGAAACCAACAAACAAATTCTCTGTGCGAGTTGACTTGGTCGCCGATATGACCGTGATCAATCCGTTTGATTTTTTTCTGGAAGAGTATGCAGAGGTGTTTCCTTTTGCTTACGAACCCTGGTTGCTTAAAGAACTTGCACCATTTTTACAGGTAGATCATCCTGGGCCGCGACTCGCTGCATGGCTGGCAGAAGTGCCACGCAAGAAGATTAAGACAATCGATGTCTTAGTAGCTCTCAATCAACGCTTACAGCAAGAAATTCGATACACGATACGTTTAGAGCCTGGTGTCCAAACGACAGAAGAGACTTTGGAGAAGAAAACAGGATCATGTCGCGATTCAGCGTGGCTGTTGGTGAATATCTGTCGTCATCTCGGCTTGGCAGCACGTTTTGCGTCAGGATATTTGATCCAACTAGCGGCTGATCAGAAAGCGTTAGATGGCCCAAGCGGCCCAGAGCAGGACTTCACCGACCTTCATGCTTGGACCGAAGTTTACTTGCCTGGTGCAGGCTGGGTTGGTTTAGATCCAACCAGTGGTTTGCTTTGTGGCGAGGGGCACCTACCGGTGGCCTGTACTCCAGATCCTTCCAGTGCCGCTCCAATTACGGGACTGGTGGATAAGGCTGAGTGTGAGTTTGGCTTTTCGATGCAGGTCATGCGAATCCATGAAGATGCTCGCTCGACTAAGCCCTATACGTCGGCTCAGTGGGAGCAAGTTAATCGACTAGGAAATCAAGTCGACCAAAGATTGCTGGAAGACGATATCCGCTTGACCATGGGGGGCGAGCCGACATTTGTGTCGATTGATGATATGGAAGGGGCGGAGTGGAATTCGGCCGCTGTTGGTCCAAATAAGCGCAAGCTTTCTGCAGAACTAATCAAGCGTCTTCGAAATCGATTCGGCCATGGAGCATTGTTGCATTATGGACAGGGTAAGTGGTATCCAGGGGAATCACTTCCACGCTGGGCTTTGGCTTGTATTTGGAGAACCGATGGCTTTCCACTGTGGCATGATGAGAACTTAATTGCCGATGAGAGTCGCAACTACGGCTATACCTACCAGCATGCACGTCGGTTTGTAAAGACGTTGGCTACGAAGCTCGGGGTCGATCCAACTTGGTTGATGCCTGCCTTCGAAGACATCTACTACTATCTGTGGAAAGAGCAGCGTTTACCGATCAATGTGGATCCTCGCGACTCAAAAATTGATGATCCTGAAGAGAGAGAGAGATTGGCAAAGGTCTTCGATCGGGGGGTAAGTCAGCCAGTTGGAGTTGTTTTGCCGTTAACGCGTCAGTGGCAACAGGCAGGCTGGATTTGGAAGAGTGGGCACTGGCTTCCAGGCGATTCGCCGATCGGTTTGCGTTTGCCGTTGGATTCTCTGCCCCATTTGCCAGCTGATGTCAAACCATTGTGGGCTCCGGAGGATCCATGGGCTCCCAAGCCCACACTGCCTCGTGTTTTGCCGCAGATGCAGACAGCGAGTCAATCGCCAGCGAAAAAGGTTGTTGCAAAATTAGAAGATGAAGAGAGTGAGGAACTACAAGAAAGAAAACGAAAGGAACTTCCTAAGGATGTAGTTCGCACAGCTTTCTGTATCGAACCGCGAGATGGAAAGCTCTACATCTTCATGCCTCCCGTAGAGAGGTTAGAAGACTATGTGGAGTTGCTGACGGTTATTGAATCAACGGCGGCCGAATTAAAGACGCCGGTGGTAATCGAAGGTTATTTGCCACCCAACGATTGGCGCACACAGAAAATTCTCGTTACTCCCGACCCCGGCGTCATCGAAGTGAATGTGCAGCCGGCAGCAAGTTGGACAGAAATGGTCTCTATCACTGAAGGACTCTATGAAGAAGCCAGACTGACTCGATTAGGAACGGAAAAGTTTGATTTGGACGGTAGGCATACTGGTACCGGAGGTGGAAATCATATTGTTTTGGGAGGTGCCAAACCTTCCGATAGTCCCTTCTTGCGAAGACCAGATCTTCTTCGAAGTTTGATCTCATTTTGGATCAATCATCCGTCACTATCCTACATATTCAGCAATCGTTTTATCGGGCCTACCAGCCAGGCGCCGCGAGCGGATGAAGGTAGGCACGATGCTATATACGAATTACAAACGGCTTTGGAATTAATTCCAGATGCGGGCACCGAAACACCACCTTGGTTAATTGACCGGCTGTTACGTAACCTATTAATCGAGGTCACGGGCAATACGCATCGGGCTGAATTTTGTATCGACAAGCTTTTTTCACCTGATAGCGCTAGCGGACGACTCGGGTTATTGGAGTTACGTGCATTTGAGATGCCCCCGCATCCGCAGATGAGTTTGGCAATGCAACTTTTGGTTCGCAATTTGGTTGCGCATTTTTGGAGGCAACCATATAAGCAACCCCTGACACGTTGGCGCACGGAACTACATGATCGATTCATGCTCCCGTACTTTATATGGCGTGATTTCGAGGATGTTTTAGGAGAATTGC
>JAUMAI010000234.1:0-5328 GCA_032116775.1 Pirellula sp.
TAGGAAGAGGCTCCAGTTAGCTTAAGAGGCTAGATAGTGTGGAGATTTATCGCGTATACGAGGTGAGTTCAGATCATAAAAAAACCTCGACGAATCAACCATTCGTCGAGGTCTATTTTTCCTGCAGGGTGAATGACGGGGGTCGAACCCGCGACAACTGGAGCCACAATCCAGTGCTCTACCAACTGAGCTACATCCACCGCGCTGAATCGCCTCATCCAGGTGATGCCCTTTTGGGGAGCTAATCTGGGTTTTGGCAATGCTAAAATGTAATCTTCCACATGCGAATCGTCAACGTGTTTCCTCAAACTGAAGTCCGTTGCGTCGTTTTCGGCCCCCTTTTAGCCTCGGATACTCTTATAGCGGAAACGATGTGGTTCATCTTCCTTAAGCCCCAAGCGTTGGCGACGCTGTTCTTCATAGACTTGGAAGTTCCCTTCGCACCAATGCACATACCCATCCCCTTCAAACGAAAGGATATGGGTGGCGATGCGATCCAAGAACCAGCGATCGTGGCTGATGACGACTGCACAGCCAGCGAAGTTTAGGATCGCTTCTTCCAGGGCTCTCAAAGTATCGATATCCAAATCGTTGGTTGGTTCGTCGAGCAGCAGCAAATTGCAGCCTTTACGCAGCAATTTTGCCAGGTGGACACGATTTCTTTCACCACCTGAGAGGTCACCCACCTTTTTCTCTTGATCGGGGCCGCGGAAGTTAAACCGAGAAACGTAGGCACGGGCATTGGTTTTTCGGCCTCCCATTTCCAAGAGATCATTGCCGCCACTGATTTCTTGATAAACCGAGTTCTCACCCTTTAGAGAGTCACGGCTTTGGTCGACATAGCCAAGTTCAACGGTTGGGCCAACCTTCATCAGGCCGCCATCCGGTTTTTCCTGGCCGGTAAATAAACGGAAAAGGGTCGTTTTCCCTGCGCCGTTGGGACCGATCACGCCGACGATACCACCTGCCGGGAGTCGGAAGGAAAGGTCGTCGAACAACACTCGATCACCATAAACCTTTTTCAGGTGATCAGCTTCGATCACCAATTCGCCGAGATGTTTGCCTGGAGGGATCTGAATTTCTAATTCCTCTGGTCGTTCCTCAAACTGCTCCGCCGCCAGTTTTTCGTAAGCGGCTAAGCGAGCTTTACTCTTAGCCTGGCGAGCGCGAGGCGCCATGCGAATCCAGTCCAATTCGCGTGCCAGTGACTTCTGGCGAGCCGCAGCCTGCTTTTGCTCCAGTTGTAATCGTTTCTGCTTTTGTTCGAGCCAGGAGGTGTAGTTGCCTTCCCAAGGAATCCCCTGACCTCGGTCCAGTTCCAAAATCCACTTGGCGACGTTGTCAAGAAAATAACGATCGTGGGTAACCGCGACGACCGTGCCAGGGTACTGAGCTAAATGTTGCTCTAACCAATTGATGGCTTCGGCATCCAGATGGTTGGTGGGTTCGTCCAAAAGCAACAGGTCTGGTTGTCGAATTAGTAGTTGACACAAGGCAACTCGACGTCGCTCACCACCAGATAGTTTTTTTACATCTGCATCACCAGGTGGGAGATTCATCACGGACATCGCCAGCTCAACTTGGCGATCAAGATCCCACAGGTTTGACGAATCGATGATATCCTGCAATTTGGCCATTTCATCGCAGAGTTTTTGCATCTCATTGTCATCGGTGACTTCACCGAGTTTCACAGAGATCTCATTGTACCGATCTAGAATCGCTCGACGTTCTGCGACGGCTTCGGCAACGTTTCCTTGAACATCTTTGTCCGGATTGAGATGTGGTTCTTGAGGCAAGTAACCTACCGTAAAACCTGGGGACAATCTGGCGGTTCCATCGAAATTCTTATCGACGCCAGCCATGATTCGAAGCAACGTACTTTTACCGGCTCCGTTGGCTCCCAAGACACCAATTTTGGCGCCCGGATAAAAGGCTAGCCAGATGTCTTTGAGAACTTCCTTTTGTCCATGTTTCTTGGTTAGGTGCTCAATGGTGTAGATATACTGACGACTCATAATGAATTATTCCCACTCGATGGTGGCTGGTGGTTTCGAACTAATGTCATAGCAAACTCGGTTTACACCGCGAACCTCGTTGATTATTCGCGTGCTGATTCGCCCGAGCAATTCGTAAGGTAAGCGACTCCAGTCGGCTGTCATGAAATCGTCCGTGTTTACCGATCGTATCACAACAGCGCTGTCATAGGTTCTGGCATCGCCCATGACTCCGACACTTTGCACTGGAAGGAGCACGGCGAAGACTTGTGAGGTTTGGCGGTATAGCCCCGCATTGCGGATTTCCTCCAAGAGAATTTCGTCCGCATCGCGCAAGATGTTCAGTCTTGGCCTGGTAACCTCTCCCAAGCAACGCACGGCCAAACCAGGTCCCGGGAACGGGTGTCGCCAAACCAAGTGCTCTGGCAAGCCGAGTTCGATTCCGAGGCGTCTGACTTCGTCCTTGAATAGGTCGCGTAAAGGTTCTACAAGTTCAAAGCCTAATTGTTCAGGCAGACCACCAACATTGTGATGGAGTTTGATGGTTGCCGCCGGACCATCGGGGGCGGCACCGCTCTCGATCACATCGGGGTAGAGGGTCCCTTGTGCCAAGTACTTTGCATCGCGGATTTTTCGAGCTTCCTCTTTGAAGCACTCGATGAAATCGTGGCCGATACGACGACGTTTTTCTTGCGGATCCGTAATCCCTTGCAGTGAATTGAGAAAGCGAGTTTCACCATCTACGACGCGCAAGTCGGTTTTGAAATGGTTGGAGAACTCCCCGATTACTGCCCTTTGTTCGTCCTTGCGCAGCAGACCATTATCGACCAGGATACATGATAGTTGAGGCCCAATCGCTCGATACAGGAGGGCGGCAGTTACGGCGCTATCGACACCACCGGAGAGTCCACAAATAACGCGATCGGACCCGATTCGTTGTCGCATCTGTTCGATCGCATGCGAAGCAAAATCACCGATATGCCAAGTACCATCGCAGTGGCAAATCTTGTAGAGAAAGTTGTGTAGCAAATCACTGCCGAGTGGCGTATGCGTAACCTCGGGATGGAACTGCAGTCCATAGATTGGTTTGGATTCGTGTGCCATTGCCGCGTAGGGGCAAGTGCTCGTTTTAGCGATGGCAATGAATCCAGGTGGTAGTTCGGTGACTTTATCGCCATGGCTCATCCAGACTTCCATCTCATCAGGAAGTCCATCGGTGAGCCCATTACGCCCAAAGACCTCGCAACTGGCTCTGCCGAATTCACGATGAGAGGAGTTTTGGACTTGGCCGCCAAGAAGGTGACAGCTTAATTGCATCCCATAGCAGATGCCCAGGATCGGTATGCCGAGATCGAAAATCTTGGGATGGCAACGAGGCGAGCCCGATTCATAAACACTCGAGGGACTACCAGAAAAAATAATCCCTTTAGGCTTGCGTCGTTGGATTGCTTCCAGCGAGATATCCGCACGAACGATCTCGCAGTACACATTATGCTCACGCACTCTGCGAGCAATAAGTTGTGCGTACTGCGAACCAAAATCGAGGACAAGAACACGCTCGTCATTCATCAGTGCGAGACTCCAGATCACGATAGTCGTGTATGTGGGAATCCCGAATTGTAAGGCGTCGCGAGCGAATTCACTAGGGCCAGTAGGCTCCTAAACTATCCCGATTCCCTGCGTTAGCGTTTTCCGAGCGGTACAAAAGGACGAATCGTTGGCCCAGTGTAAATTTGACGTGGACGGCAAATTCGTTTATTTGCTGAGCGATGCATTTCCAGCCAGTGAGCTATCCAGCCTGGCAGACGGCCCATGGCGAATAGGACCGTAAACATTTGCACGGGAATTCCCATGGCGCGATAAATAACGCCTGAGTAGAAATCGACGTTGGGGTAAAGCTTACGCTCGATAAAGTAAGGATCCTTTAACGCTACTTCTTCAAGTTGCTGTGCTACATCGAACAAAGGATCTTTGATGTGCATTTTAGCCAATAGACGGTCGCAAGCGGCTTTGATGATTTTGGCTCGCGGGTCATAGTTTTTATAAACACGGTGGCCGAATCCCATCAGACGGAAGTTGCTCTTTTTGTCTTTGGCGAGCTCGACGTACTTTTGGACATTTCCACCGTCATCTGTAATCTGCTGCAACATTTGTACGCATGCTTCGTTTGCACCTCCATGCAGTGGTCCCCACAGGGCGCAGATGCCTGCCGAAATTGATGCGAAGAGGTTGGCATTGGAAGACCCAACCATGCGAACTGTTGAAGTGCTGCAGTTTTGCTCATGATCTGCGTGCACCACCAACAATAAATTCAGAGCCGCTACAAAGTCTGGATCGGGCTCATAAGGTTCACTGGGTACTGCAAACATCATCCTGAGGAAGTTTTCGCAGTAGCCGAGGCTATTTTGTGGATAGATGAAAGGTTGACCGGTATGTTTTTTGAAACTGTATGCGGCGATCGTCGGCAGTTTAGCCATCAAGCGATGGATAGAGATCGCTACTTGATCGGGATTATGAACATCCATCGAGTCTTGATAGAAGGTAGATAGAGCGCCAACCACCGATGAAAGAATAGCCATCGGATGGGCATCGCGAGGAAAGCCATTGTAAAAGCTGCGCATGTCCTCGTGTAGCATGGTGTGGCGGCGAATGTTTTCGCGGAATTCCTCCAGTTGTGCCTTGTTGGGGAGTTCTCCGTAGATCAGCAAGTAACTGACTTCCACAAAGTCGCACTGCACAGCGAGTTCTTCGATGGGATAGCCACGGTAACGCAAAATACCTTGGTCACCATCGAGGTAAGTGATGTCGCTCGTTGTCGCCCCGGTGTTTACGTAACCTTCGTCCAAAGTCACATATCCGGTGTTCTTCAGCAACGCGGAGATGTCGATTGCTTTTTCGTTTTCGGTACCCACAACAACCGGAAAATCATAATTCTTGTCCTCCAAAGTCAACCGAACGTTTGGGAGCGATTGGTTTACCTTGGAACTGCTAGTCGACATAAGGAGAAACTCCAGAATGCATTGGTAGGCAACGCGGAGGATGTGGTAGTGGAGAGTTAAGTTGGCTCCACGGAGCAGTGTATTATCTTAGGCGACGATCGACAATTGACCCTCACAGAAGTTCTCAAGCGAAGTTAACAAACAGCAGTAAATCGTCGGCTTGGAAATTGGAGGTGTGAACTGATGTTCCCGTCAGGAGAGTTAAAATGGGAATTGTTGAAGCCCTAAAAACCCCTAGCTTATGCAGAAGCTAATTCTCCTCTGCCCATGTAACGCAAGCGTAGCCGAACAATTTGACGCTTGGAGGCTCTGGTAACCTCGATGTGGATACCTTC
>JAUMAI010000235.1:0-2795 GCA_032116775.1 Pirellula sp.
TGCCGCGCAATTACCACAGCCACAGGGTATTGTGCCAACCGGAAGTCAACAGATGCTTCCCGCTAGCACAACAGGCGCTTCGTCCGCAGGCTCGCCGACGGTGACCGGGGAACTTCCACCGCTCCCATACGTTCCAAGCCTGGAAGCACCTCCTGCCACTACCACCTATCGCTAAGCCTAATCTTCTAATTAAAAAAAGAAAACGGTTCACACTTTCATCCGAAGCGTGAACCGTTTCTCGTTTTATAACGCCAGCTACTTTCTGGACGACTTACTTCGACTCAACTGCTTTGGCAGCGTCACTCTTGTCCCAGAAGGTCACGAAGAACAGAACAGAAACAGCCGCGGCCAAGCCAGCAGGCAATAGCCAGAATTGAGTTGCATCAGCAACCCAACCTTCTTTCGTCGTTGGATCCAAGCCGATGTTGTCACCCCACCAACCAAGAATGTAGTTACCTACAAGCATACCGGCACCGTAAGTGAGCAAGCCCAAGAAGGCCTGAGCACTGGTGCGAATCTCTTTCGGTGCGACGCGATCCGTATAGAGTTGCCCGGTAACAAAGAAGAAGTCATAGCAAATACCGTGGAGCACGATCCCCAAAACCAACATCGCTGGTGTCGATGGCATCAATCCGAACAGACCATATCGAACCGCCCAAGCCAACATACCGACCAACAACATCTTCTTGACACCGAGGCGTTTCAGGAAGAATGGCACAGCAGCCATAAAGAATATTTCACTCACCTGTCCCAGGGCCATAACGCCGGCCGACCTATCGGCAAATGCCATATTGCTGACGAATTCATAAGTTCGGGCATAGTAGAAGGCCAACGGAATACAGATTAAAAACGAGCAGAGTGCGAACACGAAATAGGAAGGATTCTTGAACAACAACAAGGCATCCAAACCAAGGATCTTAAACAAGCTGATCGGTTCGCCACGTCCCTGGGGTGGAGAGGGTGGTAAGGTGAAACTATAGATTCCATAGCAGACAGCAACGACGGCCGAGAGCTTCAACGGAAACGCGGTCGATCCTGCGTTATCAATGCCTGGCAAAATAGGAAATGGAGCGATACCAAACATCGATTCGGAGACAACCAAACCGGAAGCGATCCAACCGATCGTGCCCCACAAACGAATCTGCGGAAAGTCGTCTTCAATCGATTTTACGTTTTGGAACGTAATGGCATTGACCAAAGCGAGCGTGGGCATGTACGACAAAAAGAACGCAAGCATGGCCCAGAAAAACATGCCTGGTGAATCTGTAATCGTTGAACACCACCACAGAATTACGCCGCCAAGGATCTGCAAAACACCATTGACCTTTTCTTTGTTGAAGAGTCGGTCGCAAATGAAACCGACGATCACTGGAGCGAAAATAGCAGCCCAGGTTTGAGTGGCGTAGGCGTTACCGATGATTGAATTCAAACCTTTTTCGTTTTTAAAAATAACTCCAAGATAAGCGCCCATCGGAACGAAAAACGCCCCCCAGACGAAAAACTGGAGGAACATCATGATGCATAGTTGAATGCGTACGGCAGTTGTCATTTCGATCACTCGGCAGGAGGGAGTGGTGAGAAGTAGGAAGCCGAGAGTTTAAACCATCGGCAGCCAGTAGAAAAGCATCTACCAAGAAGAAAGATGGCGTTCAGGCGTGATCGTTGTTGTTACCAGATCATCCAGTAATCTGACTCATATTCCTGAAGTCCGCAGGATATCCAGCCACCCTGATACAGCCCCCATAAATTACCTATACGATCCAGCCAGTCTCGCCCCAAACCGACTCGCTCCCAGAAAACTACGTGAGCGAGCGTCAGGTCCGCTTGCCACGACACCCGCCAACTGATGCGGTAGATAATAGCTGATTAATAGCTGGTCAACTATTAGCCGATCAACGGCATGATGACTTTGCCAGCCACATCCGTGAGTCGAAAATCGCGACCGTTGTAGCGATAGGTTAACTTGGAATGATCCATACCCAGCAGGTGCAGGATCGTAGCATGTAAGTCGTTGATATGCACCTTATCTACGGCAGCTTTATAGCCAACCTCATCTGATTCACCATAACTAACACCTCCTTTAACACCACCGCCAGCCAACCAAGCGGTGAAACAGTGAGGATTGTGGTCACGGCCTGGCTTATCGGAAATTTGCGCTACTGGCAGGCGTCCAAACTCACCGCACCACACAACTAAAGTTTCTCCCAACAAGCCTCGCTGTTCGAGATCTTGCAGAAGTGCAGCAACGGGCTGGTCGGTTTCACCTGCGAATTGCGAATGATTACCTTGTATATCAGAGTGACCATCCCACGAGCGTTGGTTCTCCATGCCCCCTGAGTAGATCTGTATAAACCGCACACCTCTCTCAACAAGACGACGAGCTGTTAAACATTGACGAGCAAAGTGATCACACTCAGGCTTATCAACTCCATACATTGCCAAAGTCTCTGCCGACTCGCGTTGAAGATCGAGTGCTTCAGGAGCAGCAACTTGCATGCGATACGCTAGTTCGAAGCTCTCGATGCGAGCGGTCAATTCACTCTCGGCGGCTTGTTTTTCTAAGAATGTTTGATTGAGTTGTTTGAGTAAATCTAATTGCTGTCGCTGCGTTTGAGCGGTCATGCCTCCGGGGACTTGCAAATTATCGATGGCTGGACCATTGGGTTTTAAATGGGTTCCTTGAAAGACTCCGGGCAGAAAGCCTGAACTCCAGTTAGCAGCATGCCCTTTGGGTAAGCCGCGTCCCTTAGGATCACTCATGACAACAAAACCTGGAAGATTACGACTTTCGCTAC
>JAUMAI010000236.1:0-2168 GCA_032116775.1 Pirellula sp.
GCTTTGCCAATGATGACTGGTGCTGAGCCGCTAAAATAGACCGCTGTACTTCCATTGAATGAATGGATGGATCTAGATCGTTGTGGCCAGAATGATAAGAAGCGTCCCCGTACAGTGAACCCGCCACGTGCTTCTTCAAATTCTTTGGCACCGCAACAACATGCGGTGATTCGGTTTCTTCGGCGAGTCTTGCCACTTTAGCTAACAGGTTGTGAAGAATCTTTCCTGTACTACCTGGATGGTCCTGGGCCAGCATCTTGAAGACCGCTTGAGAAATTGATAGTGTCTTGCAGACAACGAGCGGGCGCACGGTGTATGTTTGAGGAGAGTCGGTAAAGAACGGAATATCGTTGATAAACTCACCAGCGGCTATGACCTCCGTTCCCGCCATTCGATGCAACCCAGTGGTGTCACTCTCGGGGATGCTTGGTGTACCCAAATTGCTCTTCCCTTTCAGTGGCATGTCGTCCCCTCCCCCTGTAGCGCCGAAAGGATAAAGTCTGACTGATCCTTCGACAAGAAGGTAGAGGTCCGTAGAAGATCCTCCCCTTTGTAGTATCTCCTCTTCTGGACTAAATAGTTCGACTCTACAGGAGCTCAAGAACTCATCAACGAACTGCTGGCGAATACCTCTCATCAAATCAGATTGAATCAATGAAGGTAAGTAGAGCCTTCGAATGACCTTCCTGCGAATCGATTGGGGAAAGCAACTCAAGACTTTCTCATCTGCTGTTTCACGATTATGAAAATCCAGCTTCAGCTGAGTCTTGAGCAGCTTCACAAACTTCACATCAAAATTGTGCATTGCAGTATACTGCTGTAGCGTTGTGAGAGCTTGCCTATACTGACCAGTTCGCTCGTCGCCTTTAACAATGAGCAGTGTGATTGAGCCTATAAACCTGATATGCAGAAGAACCAAGGAAGATGAGTGCCAATAGAGGGTTAAGCATACGTCAACATAGTTTGACGCACCATGCACTAATGGTAAGATTTTGCAGCATGAAAAGAATTCCCCAAATCTGTTCAACGGCGTTGGCCGGGTAGAAACTGACAAAGAAGTGAGTAATACGCTCCTAGAAGGTTATAGCGACTGCGTGGTCAGGTGGAAATGCCAGCCTACTTACTCGCCGTAGCCTGGAATAATGAAACCAGCGGATTAGAGACACATTGACCAAGATCAAATGGCGATCGTGGGTTAGATACACCAAATAGTAAGGAAACTTACCCACTGTGGCGAATGTTGTCACTGCGTAATACAATGCTGTTACGTAGCGCTCGAACATCGACATGCCTTCCAAAGAATCACCAATCCAAGTCGTAATTGGATCAAAGTCAAATAGCTTGGCGATAAAGTACATGATACAGGCATTGACATGTGTCCAAACAAACGCCCCGGTGAAATTTCGAATGAGAGTCAACCACATAAGAGAGATTTTGGTCGAATACTGAGCTCGTTCAAATAACAGCAATACACGATGGACTCGGACCAAACGCAGAAGGCGAAGAATCCCGAGCAATTGCGAAAGCTGAGTGTCTTTGCCAAGCTGTCCGGTGGCTGCCAGGGCGATAGGATAAAATGGGAAGACACCGATCACGTCCACTACAAACATAGTTTTGATATAGTGCTCCGCAATCATCTTCCTGTCAGTGATCAGATTATTGTCCAGCTCGTAGGCGAGGTTGAAATTGATTAAAATGTCCACAAAGAATACAGAGAGCAAGACGTACTCGATGACGCTCGAAACATCGTTGTAAGGAAACAAGCCAGCTGGTGGAAATGCCATTTGAAATGTTTCAGAAAGAACAGTCAGAACTGATGCGATGACGCTAAGCGCCCACCATGTCTTATACCAGGTCGACCAAGGATCAAGGACAGATCCAAGCGTAAATTCGTGGGTGGATTGTGCTCTAGTTTGTCTAGAGGCGACATTGACACCCTTGAAAGCCACGGATCTATGTACGCCACGTCGAATACTCTCGTCGAGCACACTAGTCGTCGGTTCAGACAGTTCTGTGTTCATGGTTGGGTTGACAACGGCGAGGGTTTATGCCTCTTTCAACTGTGATGTGGCAGAAGTTGCTGGCTGGAGTGAAGTGCAAATCCGGTTTGCGGAAGTCTGGTCAAACGGGGTCACACAGTCGATAATAATCTTCAGACTTCAGGCGCT
>JAUMAI010000237.1:0-10662 GCA_032116775.1 Pirellula sp.
TAACAGCCTCAGTTCAGCCAGCCTCACAGTTTTTGACACAGTATCACGATTTGATTGAGCCAATCGAAAACGCTCCGATGCATTTGAAAGTTCAAGAGCAGCAATTCTAACCTCCCTTAAAATTCGGTCCTCTTCAGCGTTCAGTGTAACAGCAGCAGCTTGAGACAAGAGAGTTGATTCTTGAACACGAGCTTCAGTTCTGAACCCATTGAAGATCGGGATGTTCAAAATAAGTCCACCAGCAAGATAATCAGGCTCAAGCCGAGGATGTCGTTCCGGCACAGATCCAACGGCTGCGGAGGCATTCAAAACAGGGAAGAACTCAGATTTACTTGCTTTAACTAGATTTTTTGTCGTTTCTAGTTCGAATCGTAGGCGCCGCAACTCAGGTCGAGAGGAAAGCGCAAGCTTTGTCCAGGCATTAATATCCCCTAGCGCTGTATTAGGGAATGTGGGTGCTATCAACAAACCATCGAAACCGTCGGGAAGCCCCAGAAGCGTGCTAAGTCTCAAACGCATGGTCATTTCGTCATTTGCAGCTTTGCTTCGGAGAAATACAGTCTCGGCTAGAGAAGATTCTGCCAGACCTAAGTCGAGCTCGGATCGCAAACCGTTTGTCACCATAGCCCTGATTTGGTCAACCATAGTTTTGCGGGCTTCAACCGCCTTATCCAAAGCAAGTTTGATGCTCCCAGCTCGCACAGAATCTAAAAAAGCAGAGTCGCTCCACAGTGCAACGTTAGCTTTGGTTTCGGCAACAGCTTGGCCGCTTGCTAAAGAACTCAGACGAGCAGCCTCCAGCGAATGAGAGGTGCGTCCAAAATCCATCAGTTGCCAAGCAAGGTTGATTCCGAAGGCGCCACGGTTATAAATAATCGGGTTATTGATCCCAGAACCCGCTGCGATTCGCTCGTTGTCTCCGTCAGCACCAACCAAAACGGCGTTACCCGTCAAAACAGGAAATCGGTTGCCTCGTATTACTTTGAAAGACTCTTTTGAAGCAAGCTCTCGCAGTCTGGCCGCCGCTATCTTTGGGTGGATTGCCAAGGCCCTCTGACGGGCATCTTCAATTGATAATTGGGATAACCGTTGAATCTTTTTTTCCTCTAACGAACGTCGTTCGGGGAGATCCGCGACCGACGTATAAGAGAAAGCTATCAGGATTATAAAAAAGGCATTTTTCATGTGCCGATGACAGTCAGAGAGCAGAGGAACCATGAGGCTGCAAAACCGTTAGAGAATCTTTTTCACCATGATTTCGACCGTGAATCAATAAGTAGGCTGCCGGCACGAGAAATACCGTGAACAGCAACGAGACTCCAAGACCACCAATGATGGCACGCGCCAGCGGCGCATATGCTTCACTCCCAGTTCCCAGCTTCAAAGCCATGGGCAGTAATCCAATGAGTGTAGCAAGAGACGTCATCAAAACAGGCCTTAGGCGAGTCCTACAAGCACTAATAACTGATTGTTCAAGAGGAATACCTTCAGACCTCAATTTTTTAACAAATTCAACAATAAGAATACTGTTGGAAACAACGATTCCAACCATCATTACAACCCCCATGAGCGACATAACATTGAGTGTGGTACCGGTAAGTGACAATATTATGAGGACACCAGATAAGCCTGGAGGTACAGCAAGTAAGATCAAAAAGGGATCGAGCCAAGAGCGGAATTGGGCCACAAGAATCAAGTAGACGAGAACAGTTGCCAGAATCAGTCCCGATGCGAAACTTGAAAACGAATCCTCCATCCCCTGCACCATTCCGCGGATAGTGGCTCGAGATCCCGCTGGAAGAGATGTAGTGTCTAAAATCTTTCTTACTTCGCCCATGATCACTCCAAGGTCTTCACCCGTGGGGGCGACAAATATATCTATCACTCGTCTCAGTTGGTAATGGACGACTTCCACTGGCGCTTGGATCGGTTTAATCGAAACCAAAGAGCCAAGACGGATGGTCCGTTTTGTCCCGGTTCCACGAATTGGTATAGCGAGAACGTCATCCATATTCTGAATCAACCCCTCTGGGTATTGCGCTGTCAGCAAATAATCGTTTCCATTGCTTGGGTCTATAAAGTAACTAGGGGCCACCATGCCGCCGGAAGTAAGAGCTGTGATGACGTTTTGCATTATCTCTTTAGAACTTAATCCGAAGGCTGCCGCCCGTTCGCGATCAATTTCCATCTTGTAGGCTGGTTGGTCCACGTCCTGAGGAATGAGAACATCACTGACACCAGGGACCTGACGGAGCTTTGCGGCGATCTCTACCGCAGCTTTGTGATTTGCCAGGAGGTCCGAACCAGAGATTTGAACATTAATGGGTGCTGGCAAACCTAGATTTAGGACTGAATCTACTAGACCACCAGATTGATAATACGCTTCTACCTCTGGGATCTCCATCGCAATCCGTCGCCTAAGCCGATTCATATATTCGTAGCTACCGACTTTATGGCCCGGCTTGAGCGAAGTTTGGATAAACGCAGTGTGCTGACCCGAGTTGCTCGTATAAATTGAAGAGAATCCGGGCTGAACACCGATGTTGGCAACAATGACCCCAAGATCATTGGAGTCCACCTCCTTGCGGATAATTTCTTCTACCCTGGCTACGAGAGTTTCGGTCACTTCGATTCGAGTGCCCGTTGCAGCTTTGAGATTGATTACAAATTGACTTGGATCGGTGCGGGGGAAATAGGCGACACCCACCCAAGGAATCAGGGTCAGACTCAAGAGAAAGCCACCGAGAATTAAGAAAACCGTAGCACGTTTTTTTCTAAGGGCGGATTTAAGCAATACGTCATATCCGGTGAGTAGCAATTGAAAGAGCTGATTGAAGTACCGTGTTATCGGATTGCTTCTGCTTTCATCATGACCACCATCGATGTGGTGAGCGCAGAAAAGCGGCACTACAGTCAAAGCTACAAAGTAAGAAACGGCAAGGGCGAGAACGACCGCCAAGCCGAGCGAGGAGAACAGGAATCGGCTGACACCGTTGAGCAAAATCACTGGTAGAAACACCACCGCAGTAGTCAGCGTAGCTGCCAGGACCGGGAGTGCCATTTCGCTCCCACCTCGTAGCGCCGCTTCTTTAGGGGAAGCTCCTAATTCGATGTGTCGGTAGATATTTTCAAGGACGACGACAGAATTGTCAATGAGTCTTGAAAATACAAGGGCCAACCCCCCAAGAATCATGGTATTGATGGTGCTCCCTGCGAGTTGAAGCGCAATAAAGGTTCCTAAGACCGAGAGTGGGATCGAAAGAAAAACCGCTGCCGTGGCCCGGAGACTAGCCAGGAATAAAAGGATCATTACTCCAGTTAGTAGAAGTCCTATCCCGCCTTCGTGCACAAGATTTCGAATTGCGTTCTGAACAAATATAGATTGGTCAAATAAAACATTCGCAAATAGTTGCTCAGGCACATCGACCAAGTTTGACAATGCTTTGCGAATCCCCGTGACCACAGATATTGTATTAGCATCCCCGCCTTGTTTCAAGACCGGCAAATAGACGCTCCGCTGAGAATCGACGCGGACCACATTGCCTTGGATCTGTGCAGCATCCTGGGCAGAACCGATATCCGCGATGGTGATCGAGCGCCCTGAGTCTGTCCTGAGTGGGAGTGCATTAACATCAGCAATGTCGCGAAGCTGACTATTGGCATAAAGATTGTAATTAAATGGTCCAATTCGAACTTCACCCGCTGGAAGTATGACATTGGAATCGTTAATAGACCTTACTACGTCCATCACGGACATCTGATGAGCCTCCAGTTTAGAAGGGTCGACGTAAACCATGATTTGGCGATATTTACCTCCAAATGGTTGAGGAACCGAAGCTCCCGGCACTCCTGCCACCTGATTTCTCACCGCATATTGACCAGCGTCACGCAACTCTTTTTCTGAAAGCCCATCACCCTTCAAAGTAATAAGACAAACTGGTAGGCTAGAAGCATCAAATTTTAAAACTACTGGCGGAAATGTTCCAGGCGGCAGTCGTCGCAGGTTAGCTGAAGCAAGATTGGCGATGGTGCTGACTGCAGTATCAGGATCGGTCCCAGGTTGGAAGTAAACTTTGATCAGGCTTACTCCGGCGAGTGATCTTGATTCTATATGATCGATCCCACTGGCCAGTGTGAAAAATCGTTCGAAACGTCCGGTAATGGAAGTTTCTACCTGTTCTGGAGGCATTCCAGAGTAGAATGTTGCGACAACGACGACCGGAATTCGGATAGGAGGAAATAGGTCGACTGGCAACCTAAATAGCGCGGCGAAACCTAGTATTGATGCAATGAGACAACTAACGACGATTAAATAAGGGTGTTGAATCGAGAATTTAGTCATTTTTGAAAGACAACCAAGATTTGGTTAAATCAGCCTCGGTTTTCACGTAAGATTAATTCTATTACTCGCCAATTTTGAAAAATTTGACACCGCATAAAAACAACCTTCCAAGTGAACAAGAACGAGCTGCAGCACTTGTTTACAGCGTTGATTGTTAACTCCAATCTGATTAAATACAACATGCAAAAGCCACCCATATTAACACAACCCAAGAACACCACCTGTAACTGATTTTGATATGCAATCTTATTTACACGGCGAGTGCGCCACCCTTTGTGGCTTGAACTACCCGAAAATTCTAACAGGCGTGATTCCTCGCTTAAGTTCTAGCCTCCACTCTAAAATTGGAGATTTCCACTGTTTTGTTCACTGCAGACTTGTGACAGCGTTTTCCGACTATTTACCTCACATCCTTTTTTGGCGGTGCAGATGAGTCAGGCTTGGATGTATCAACCTGTTGACCTTGCCGGAGAGATCCTAAACGGCCGACCGCAACGAGATCTCCCTCGGCCAGACCGGATAGTACTTCAG
Source organism: Pirellula sp. (assembly GCA_032116775.1). Lineage (GTDB taxonomy): Bacteria > Planctomycetota > Planctomycetia > Pirellulales > Pirellulaceae > JAFLCP01. The sequence continues at coordinate 4,874 of JAUMAI010000237.1, forward strand.
CCGAATCTGAAGTCTGCATTCCAATTTTGATGGCTCTTTCCTCAACAACACCGTTGAGTCCCAATCGGAGAACCTTCGGTGAAATTCCCCGGACGATGGCGTCAGTGGGGATGACCAGGATGTTGGTCCTAACTTCAATGACCCAGTTAATTGTCACGTAAGTTCCGGCCGAGATATCCCCGTTCGGGTTAGGCAGATCGGCTTCAATATCCATCGTTCGGGTCGTTGGATCGATTTGTTCTGAGCGACGGCTAACCGTGACGTTTAGAGGCAATTTAATACCATCGGTAAAGACTGTTGCAGAAGATCCAACTCGTACCATCCGGACCAAAGAACTGGCGACCGGGAAAACAATCCGTAACTGATCAACCTCGGATATTCTAAAAAGACCGCTTGATCCGTCCGAGCGAGTAGCCCCGGCGGTTACCCACTGACCTTCTACAGCAGCATGCCGTGTTACCCGCCCAGCAAAAGGGCTTAATATTTTCGTGTCTCGTTCAAGCCTCTCAAGACGCAGCAGATCTGCTTTGACCATTTCAACTTGTTCATTGGCTGCGGCTAGGGTCGCTGAAGCTACTCGCAGTCGGACTTTTGCGGAGTCTAATTCTTGGGCTGCGACAAGTTGGGCGCCTTGCTCTGCAACGGCAGACGTCCGTTTAAGAGACAGAGAAGCTTCATCGAGAAGTGCCTGAGCTCGATTAACTTCCTCGCTAGATCGACGGACTAATGCTCGCCCTTTCCTGAGGTCCGATTCCAATTCTGGAATTTCAATGGTAGCCAATAACTGTCCGGACTCAACCTTTTGTCCAAGGTGAACTTCAACGGTTTTTACAAAACCTGAAACACGAGGCTGAAGACTTACCTCCCGGTTGGGAAGGGCCTCGCCTGTTTCTTTTGCGGAACGAGCGAGGTTGGTCCTTACCACGGTTGCAGTAAGAGCCCTCGGTTTGATAATATTATTCTCGGCAGCCTTTGGTTGGAGACCGTAATTAGCAATACACACAAACGAGACCAGCCAAAAAGTTTTGACAACAAAACGATCCGACCTTGCGGACAAATAAAACATCAGGTTTTTTCTCATTGTGAGCGCTTTTAGATCCCTGATCTTAGAGGCATTTGATCGACCTGGAATCTCCTCCGGGATTTTGTTGGGTTCCTCGTTTTTTGCACGTCAAAATTCACTTTTTCCACCACCGGTGAGGCTCGCGGTGGTCGGCGGTGACAACTACTAACTGCAACATGATGCACGTTCCCCCATTCAACACGTTCGAATCGGCCTCAAAGAAGCGCCGCTTCCCTCGAGCCGAGAACAAATTTTAGATCACTCTGAAGGCCCAATCGCGTGACAGAACCGTCGACGAGTTGCTGCGCCGGGAAGGATTCCTCTCGACCGATCTGGCCCGCATCCGCCAAGCAGGTCAAGGACTGTGCCCTCGTAGGACTGGGCGGCAAGCGAAGTGCGGAAGACCGAGACGGTTCCGTCCACCGATTGCGAGGCCCTCAAGCAGAATCTGTTGGATAAAGAACGGACCCTCGCCTGCATGACCTCTGAGCGAAAGGCCGATCCGAACTTAAGGCTCAGCGACACTTCGGATTCTTCGGCGCTCTGGCCGCTGTCGGTGCTTGTCTCTTCACATGAGCAGAGTTTCGGACCTGGGTGCCTTTCCTAGTCGGCAACGCACAGCCGGATGGAAACCACGAACCGACGCTCACAGTGAATCGGAGGATCTACTGACTGACACCGAAGAGAGGCCGCTTAAACCTCCTTATTCGGCTCAGGAAAATGCCACATGCGACGGATGATCTGTTTGCGTTGCCCGGATAGCTTCGGTGTCCAGAGCCGAGGTAATGTGCCACGTTTTCCTGGTTTGCCACCAAACCCAATAAACCAGAAAGCGACTTATTGCCATTGCCAATGCCGCAATGGGACCGATAACGAAACCAGATATCGTCAGCAACACGCAGGCAGCAAGTAGCGCGATTCCCAATCCGGCCTCGACGATGGTGGTTCGGATCAATCCGGGTACCCGAGCATTAATAAATTTATTCGTGCGAACAAATGGCGAATGGTGGTTGAAAAGGCACTTGATCCAACTGCTGCTGAAAATCCAGCCCAAACCGAGATGCGTGAAAAACGCTAAAGACACTTCTCCGAGGCTGTGGTGTTCTCTCCTCAGGCTGTAGAAGACGGTGCCAAACCGGAGCACCATAAAGGTCGTCAGCGTGAATCCAGACAGGACAACGAGATAAGGATGCAGGGTGTGCAGACGGTCCATCAAAGCAAGAGGCGCCAGCACGATCAGCGTCAGGCTCGGGATCAAGTTGAAATTGAACCACGCAGTTAGCTGAACCAAATATCCAATTTTTTGTCGAACGCTTAGGTCACGGCTTAGGAGGAGACTACGCCAGTTCAGTTTCAAAATCTGTGCGTTCCCGAAGGCCCAACGCCATCGCTGTTTCTTGAGCCCTTCCAGATCGTGGGGCATGAGACCGCGACCTATGACCTCGGGGGCATAGACCGACCGATAGCCCGCGGAGTTGAGCCGAAAACCTAGGTCCGCGTCTTCAGTCACCACCATGGCATCAAATCCGTTGACAGCTCGCAGCGCGGAAACCCGGATCAGGCTTAACGTTCCGGTCGAAGGCACGCACCCCAAGCGATTCGCCATGTTCATGTAGCCGGCAAAGAAGTGTTTGAAATCCAGTGCCATCCCGGCATTGGCCGGGCCGATGTTACGATACTCCTGGGGGAATTGGACCAATCCTACACCGTCCGAACAATAGCTGAGGGCGCGCTTCAAAGCGCGTCGTTCGACCACGTAGTCGGCATCCACCACAAATATAAACTCTGAATTTGGATTTATGAACTGAATTGCCCAGTTCATCGCTCCAGCCTTGGCACCCTTTAAACCTTCAACGTGTAGAAAACGAAATCTGGGACCTAGCTCACGGCATAACTGCTCAATAGGGCGCCAAGTGGCCTCGTCCAAGGTGTTGTTGTCGATGACCAGCACCTCGTAATTCTGCCAACTGAGGTGGCGTAACGATTGAAGAGTTGCCCCGAGAATCGCTGGTGGTTCGTTGTAAGCTGGAACGAACACGGATACAAACGGTTCGGCATTTCGCACCTGCTCCGGTCGGACTGAAATCTTGGGAAGTCGGGTTAAAAGTAACTGCATCCCAAGGACGACGATGTGAACGGCGAAATTGATGACGACGAGGGTCACATGGATGGCTGGAAAAATGGCCAAGAGAAGCAGCCCTAGGATCGCACCCATCGTCAGCAAAATTGTTTTTTTCATAAAAATGTAATGGTTTCTAGGCTGGGGCACACTGGGCTGTTCCACCGCTGCCATCCGGCCACGGACAGGATGGGTCAGCACAACCAATAAACTCCCACGGGCTTCGCGCACTGCACCGTGATCTGAGTGCGGCGCTTGAGACCGATCCCCCGCTCAAGTGTTCAATTTTTGTTAACCTCAGGAGAAAAGAAACCAAATCGCGTCTCAGACCCGGAAAGATCCGGGCACCGCCCTATCACGTCCGACTCCCTGTGCCGAACGTCCGTCGTTCGTTCAATGCTGCCGGTGCAGAGCAGAAGTTGTGAGAGGCCTACGGTTTGGCGATTTTACGCCAAAGCCCAAGGGGCTGCGGCCATGGCTTGTGCCCCAGAATTCTCGTCACCGATCGCAACACCGTGCTCATCCGGGGCCAAGTGCTTCCGAAGGATGAAACGGCTCCCGTTACCGTGGGTCCACGAGCTGCCCGTGCTGCAAGACCTACTCGAGTTCGCCATCGGAGGTAGTCAACCTCGGCGGTGATAATAGGAGTGCCTACACCAAAAACACCTTCTTGCCGCGTTTTTCGCCGGTGGTCTTCACCTTGTCGGGGTTTTCCTTCACCCATTTGATGACCGCTGCATAGGAGCAACCGGTGGCTTTGCTCAGGTCGATCTGGCTCATCCCCCGCGGTGCGTTTTTCAATTCGGCGACCAGTTTTTCGGAGAGGTCCGACGCCGACAGGGCAGACCGATCGTGCAGTGGCAACTCGGCTCCGCTGGGCCCGGTTCCCAGATCCACACCGATCTCCTTGCACAAGGACTTCAACTTCGCGTCGATGTCGGCGATCTTGGCCTCGTGCGCCTCCCGCTCCTTGAGCAACAAGCTCAACGGGTTGGCGGCGATGAGGGCCAACTTCTGCTCCACGTCGCGCTTCTGGGCTTCGATGAGTTGGTTGATTTCGTTCATGGTGCGGTTGGAAATTTCAAGGGAACCAGGAATCACTGCAGACAGAATCGCCTCGATCTCGGCCTTCTGGGTCGGGTTTCTCTTACCTCCCATGAAAAAGGAATGCAGGACCACTCGCAGATGATTGTCGGCCAGCAACGCCTCCTTCTGACGGTATTCCACCGTCACCGCCGAAATTCGTTCTGCGATTTCGGCTGTCGTTAGTTTGATCCTTTTCAATTTCGAAATTTTTCAAGAAACCGCCGTGCCATCGTTGTCTAAGCTCGGAATCCACTCCGGCAGGTCATTCGGGCTCGGACCGCGTCTGCGTGCGCGTGGACACGGCTGAAATTCTACAAACCGCCCACCGATGGGCAGCGACATCCACCGCGTTGGGCTGAATCGTGCCTCAAGACCCAGCAATTGTCATCCCGAGGCTCCATCGCACGCCGACGCCTCGGCTCCCTGAACCTGAAAAATCTCGATGCTGCGCGAATCTAAGAGGTGGGCCCGACAAAAAGGCTTCGCTTCAGGAGGTAGGCACCATAATCATCAAAAACCGTGAAGCTATCTCTGGAATTCAAGTCATGGGCCCTCATGGGTTTAACGGCGCTGGTGGTGGCTTTTCTGGTCCTTCGGTTCGTGAGCGAAAACACCCGAAGCTCCGGAAGAATCCCTAAGCTGGAGGTCGGAAAGACGGAGACGCGCTCCAGCATGACGAGCGGGCAATCAACCTCGGCACCCGAGTACGCGACCTTCAACTCCGGACGGGTGCTGCTGTTGTCCGACAACCCGCATCCGTTCTGCCGCAAGATCGTCGATCGACTCGAACAACAACTCAAAGAGTCCCCGCACATCCGAGCGGTGGAGCGCTTGAATGAACCGTTCACGATCACCCAACGGGACGGCGCTCCCAACCTGTTCCTGAGGGTAGACCTGGTGAGCGCGAAGGGCAGCGGCGTGCTGACATCGACCTTCAAGTCGGTGGTGACCGCCTCGCTTGGCAACACGCCCTGGTTCAAAACCCTACATATCCGCGATGCAAGCAGCGCGCCCGTGGTCTCCATGGAGTGGAATGCCACGGTGGATTCCGAAAGCACCTTCCTGGGGCTGACCACCGATCGCTACGAGAAGGCGGCCCACGACATCGCCCAGTCGCTGGCTAAATCGATGACTGAGAATCTCGCCACGCTTTCCGCAGAACACCCTCCCCTGCCTTCGCTGCCGGTGGAGTTCTTCGGCCCCTATGAGCCGGTGGCCGACTTCGACTGGCTCAGCACTGTGTCCGCACGCCGATCTGCCTCCTACTGCGGGCTCTTCACGCACAACGAGACGTACTGGCGGTTTCAGACCTCCACCAACCCCGGCCCCGTGCTGGAACAGATCGCACAGTCGTTGAACCGGGCAGGATGGGAGGTTGAACCCAGGGATCTCAACAGCACGCGGGCCCCGAGGCTGGAGGCCCGGCAAGGCGAGGCGCGGGTAACCATCTTCCCGAAATTCCGGACGCACACGTTGCTCGATGAGGAGAGTTCCGATCCGCGGCGCTTCGAGTACATTGTC
>JAUMAI010000238.1:0-16762 GCA_032116775.1 Pirellula sp.
GGCTGCGCACCTAAGGATCCGCTGGGGGCATTGTGTCCTTCGCTGGTGTTGGTGACTGAGTACTTGAAAACGATATCTCGCATCGCATTTCGACCCGACTCAAAGAATGGGCCATCAAGCCTGAAACCGTTGGAAAGAACCTGAATATTAAGCTCTCTCTTCAGCTGTAAAAGCTTTAAATTCTCGTCAATAATCTTGCGTGCATCACGTCGCTCATCGCTGCTTTGCCACACTTGCGGCAAAGTCTTCTCGAGATCCGTTCCAGCGATTTTATTTTCAAACTCAGGTGTGCCCCAACCATTTCGCCAATCGAATTCCAGCCACTGTTTTACATTCCATCTCATCGATTTCTCATGATGTGGAAAGATGCCTGGATGCGCCAAGGAATATCCCGGCCCATAAAAAGTATGATTTGAGTGCTTTCGATTGGGCTCTATCCATTTACCGCTCATCTCTGCACAAGGTGCCGTTGCGTAACCAGATGCTTTACCTGGTACGACTCCCATATGACAATCTTGACAGGTGATTCCTTTCTTGAAGGCTGGAGCAGCTCGATATTGTGCCCATACCACTTCAAGCGCAATACCTGGGTGAACCGCGACTTGATGACATGGAACGCAAAACTCGCTCTTGGAAATCTGCTCGAATTGAATCGCCTGATTGTGAAGCTCCTGCCCAGGCAGCTTGTTATCTCGATTGAGCTTTACTTTGAAATAATCAGCTTTTGCTTTTACAGCCTCGACTCCATCTCCATTACCAGCCCCATAAACCGGTTGAAAAATATCCCCCGGCTCGATACGTCTTTCTCCATTAACTCGGTCATAAGGGTATTTGACACGATGACAAGCAACACAGGTGATTCCCTCACGCACCACGGCAGGACCATCAACTAAGGAAACCTCACGTGGATAATTCAACTGAGTAGCCACTGGCGCGTGACATCGCATGCAGAAGTACCCTACGGTACCTTGAGTGACCTCTGTCACTGCCTGCTCGAATTTGTGAAACATCGGTGACACGGAAGCATAGGCGTGACTCGATACCCGCCACTCATCGTAAATGCGTTTATGACATTGAGCGCATTTCGCAGCGGAAGGGTATTGTTCCTGCGCAAACACTTCTGCATGTGGATCAACCCATTTGCCATCGGCTGTCGGCGGTAGAGGTGTAGCATCATCCTTGGGATGGGGTGACTTGGCAGCTGGACCAATCGAATCCAAACCTCCATCCTCCCAGTTGTCTTTAGTACCACTGTCACCGACTAAATCTTCCTGCTCGGATGACGACGCAAATGTACTAGACTTTAGGATCGTACTGGCGGAAACTGCGGGCACACGCAGTTGTTTCGATGACTGAACTCGCAACGACTGCTCATAGATATCTTGCTCCAAGAGTGGTGGCTGTTGCGGAAGGATCGCTGGCGTTGGTGGAACCTCGAGCAAGCCGATGGGTGGAGAAAACCCGATGACAGGCTTATTCCCGTCCTCACCGAGTCGCTGCGCTCGACATTCATTACTGGGAATAACACAGAGCAAGACAGCGGTGACGATGCTACAAAACAGCAACCATACCCGCGGGGTCGTAGCCTTGAAGCGATAGATTGCAATGCAGTCACTGTCGTCGGTTATTGTTTGCCGCATTTCTCATTCAGTCGGTGTGAGTCTTACGAAATGAATAACCCTCATCGTCTGCAATAAAGATTCGACCATCTTACCTCGTTTATTCATCATCATCCGATCCGTCGACATGTGCGCTTCAACCCCTAATATTTGCGCAGTCACGCACAAAATCGCTTCCTGGGAATTGTGTATTGCCGATACGATTCCGTCATAACTTTTGCAACCGTCATAATTTGACATTAAGACCAAATCCCCACCCCAAATACCAACTGTCATTTTTTCCAGTGAGCCAACGATAAAGTAAACTCTCGAAGGCCAAGATTTAGCTCCTTCTCGGCCCCCGGGCCTTAGCTACATCGAACTGTCTCGCGTAAAGCGGCCTTCGATGGGCAAGAGTGTCGTGAGCAAACGTGACAAGTGGGACTTTAGATGACATTGAGCAAAGAGAGACGAGCGTCTACACGGCAATCGATCGAACCTCATGAGGCTCTAGGGTTCTTAAAACGTGAAGCTTGCTGCGCAACCGTTCGGCTCTTGGATAAGTCGCACTCTGGCTTCACAGTTTCTATTCCACCCAACCAAGCTCTGCTTTTCCCAGGGGGCGAAAATGCCATTCTGCAGGTGGAAGGTAGTTCCTACCACGTTATGATTTCGGGGTACTACCGAGAAGGAAGTAACAAAAGTCATCTTGGACTAAAATTGCTTTCAGAGAGTTCTCCAGCCTCAACCCAACAAGCACCCGCAGCAGCCATCCTGCCAACTGTGAGACAGCAACCCGAAGGATCGCGAGAACGTTTCACGAATGGAATTTACATGGCCCTGCTGTTCGCCATCATTGCCCTGCCAGGTATTGGCGATCTTCTAGGCACTGCACCATGGATCAGGCAACATATTGTCAATGCCTATTCCATGTGCATTGAATTCACGCCTTAGCTAGCCATCCCCCTCAGTTCATTTGCAGCCGCAGCCTTTGCGATTGAGACTCTAGGCACAAACAGGGCCAAGAAGGTTTCCATAGCTTTCTCGCTGCCAGCCTTTGCTGACAAGTCAACAAGCTAACATTTTATCTGTTCTGCTTCGATAAACTCAGCAACCAATTAGCTAACACTTTGGTTTGAGACTAACCTTTCCGTCGAGCCAAGCCCGAGAAATTACATAAGCACGCCCATTCCGCAGGCGACAGTTTTCTCAGCGTTCCGTTCGCATCGTTACTTAATGGCTTATCCTGAAACGCTCCTCCCTCAAGCCCTGGACAATTCAATAAAACAGCAGCTTTTCGTCTCGACACCCATCTTCCACCAATGAAGCAGGGAGTTTAGATTGACCGCAGGGCCACTGGAGGCCGAATTGCAGGTACAATCCGTGCTTCTACAAGGCTACGACATTAGCTCTAAGACGAAAGAATTGACACATGGTCGACCTCAAGAGTTTCGTACGCGATATTCCAGATTTCCCTAAGCCCGGGATATTGTTTCGGGACATCACGCCGTTATTGGCTTCCCCTGTCGCCTTTCAGGCTGCCATTGACCTTTTTACTGAACACTTTGCTGGCCAGCGAATCGATGCGGTCGTGGCGGCAGAAGCGCGCGGATTTATATTTGCAGCCCCTTTAGCTCTGCGACTTAAGGCCGCTTTTGTGCCGGTTCGCAAACCGGGCAAACTGCCATTCTCCGTGCACACATTCAGCTACGACTTGGAATACGGCAGCGATACGCTGCAAATGCACACCGATGCAGTGGTAGCCGGTCAGCGTGTACTGATCGTAGATGATCTGTTAGCAACCGGGGGAACTGTTGAAGCTTGCGTCAAACTGGTGGAAAAATCGGGTGGGGAAGTGGTCGGTTGCGCCTTCTGTATTCACCTGAAAGATCTCGGTGGAGCGGCTCGCTTGAGCCCCAAACCGATCTACAGCTTGATCGAGTACTAGAATATAACCACGGCATCCAGAAGCGCTACGATAAGGACAACACTGACGGCAACTGGTTAGGCCTTTTGCCGTTAGTTTCGATATCATGATACGCAATTAGCCTCAGTTCCAACCGCAAATCACAAATTCTTAGCGTCAGCGCGAGCATATAATTTCTGCGCTGTGCCAGTGGGAACTAGAAGGCAAGAGGGAGATAATCTCGTGGACGGAGAGGAAACATTAGAAAACCAATCTGCCACTCCCTCGCCTCCGGAGGTTGAATCTTCAAAAGCTAGCACCAATTTCGGCTTCAGACGAGCTAGCGAAAAAGTGAAGGAATTCCCGCAGACTCCGGGCGTCTATCTGATGAAGGATACGGCCGGTGTTGTCATCTACGTTGGCAAAGCGAAAAATCTGCGGAGTCGCGCATCAAGCTATTTTCATAAGGCAGCCAGCGAGGAACTACGGACGGCTACTTGGATACATGAAATAGCTGACATCGATTTCCTCGAATGCGAAAGCGAAGTCGATGCCTTGCTTACCGAAAATCGCTTGATCAAAGACATCCAGCCGCGTCACAACAAAGACCTCAAGGATGACAAATCTTTTCCCTACTTAATGATCACTACCAGAGAAGATTTTCCTCGTGTCGAAGTTACGCGCGAACCGAAGGATCGTGGTGTTAAGCTCTATGGTCCATTCACTAGCGCCGGTGCTCTGCGCGGTGCCATTCAAGTACTACAACGAGTCTTTCAATTCCGCACCTGCACATTAGATATCGAAGAGAACGATGAACGCTGGAAGTGGTTTCGTCCCTGTCTGTTAGCCTCAATACATCAATGCACAGCACCTTGTAATTTACGAATTAGCAAAGAAGAGTATCGAGAAAGTATCAATCGTCTCATAAAATTTCTGGATGGTGGTAAGCAACAGCTACTGAAAGAAATGCAAGAGGAAATGTTGCAGGCTTCCAAATCGCTTCAGTTTGAAAAGGCAGCTCGACTCCGTGATGAGATTCAAATGCTCGAGCGGCTCAACGAGCGAGGCGAAATCGACACCCATGCTCAACCTGAAGTATTTTATATCGACCCAAAGAAAGGTTTAGCTGGTCTTAAGAAGGTATTGCAATTAAAGAAGATGCCCCGAGTTATCGAGGGTGTCGATATTGCCCATCTAGGCGGCAATGAGACCGTGGCGAGTTTAGTGCAATTTCTCGATGGCTTACCATTTAAGCCGGGGTATCGTCGCTACAAGATTCGTTCCGTGAACGGTATAGACGATTTCCGCAGCATTCATGAAGTAATTTCTCGTCGCTTTCGCCGACTCAGTGACGAGCAGGAGACCTTTCCCGATATCCTGCTGATCGACGGTGGCAAAGGACAGTTGAACGCTGCCCTAGCGGCCTTTCGCGATCAGCAGATCACACCTCCCACGATTCTCTCACTCGCGAAGAAAGAAGAGGAAATCTATCTTCCTGGAGAAAGCGATCCCATCCAATTAAGTCGACACTCTTTTGCACTTAGACTTTTGCAGTATGTTCGCGATGAAGCGCATCGCTTCGCTCAGCATTACCATCATTTGCTACGCAGAAAATCTTCTTTCGATGAGTAAGCGACTTAGGGCCAACGATTCAGCGACCTTCCCAAAACCATAGAATCGATCTTAAATCGTAGTAAACCGTGCCGATTTGCCGAGACTAGCTGTTGTTTTGTAGTGACTCGGCCCAGTAAACTATAAGCAGCGGTTTTCGTTCGAGAGCGGCAGTTTCCCGCAATCGTAAACGCTCCCTGATGAGCCTTTAACGGTTGCGATCTTCGTTCGACGAAATAGCTCCTACCAGCCTCCCTCCTTTGCAGATGAAGTGGCAACATGATACCTGCCATTCGCCAAAAGCTGAATCTTCCGAGCTACATCATTTTGTTGTTGGTTTGCACGATTCTTCGAGTGCAGTTTACGCTCGCCCAAGAAGCCTGGACCGACGACGATTTTGAAAAGCATATTCGCCCGATCTTCATAAACCGCTGCGCTGAATGCCACGGAGCCGAGACGCAGTGGGCCGAATTGCGGGTCGATTCTTTAGAGAACCTGCTGCAAGGAGGCGAGCATGGGCCTGCTCTATTACCTGGCAAGCCTGAAGCCAGCCTCTTGATTCAAGCTGTCGAGAGAACTGGCGAATTACAAATGCCGCCCGAAACTCCGTTGTCCGTTCAAGAAGTCTCGCTGCTGAAACGCTGGATTCTTCAGGGTGCATATTGGCCCAAGAATACAACCGATTCATCTAAAATGGATAAAGAGACGCTGTGGAAATCGCACTGGGCGTTTCAGCCGATACGGAATGTCACCCCCCCCGAATTCGACGAAGGTTCCGTCGCTACTCCTGTAGATGCTTTCATCCTTTCTCAACTGCAAGCCAAAGGATTAGCCTTATCCCCCGCAACGGACAAACGTACGCTGATCAGACGCCTATATTTTTCTGTCATCGGTTTACCTCCAACCCATGAGGAAGTTCAGAACTTCGTCGCTGATAACAGTCCGGAAGCCTACTCGAAACTAATTGATCGTTTGCTTGACCATCAGGCATACGGAGAACACTGGGGAAGGCTTTGGTTAGACGTCGCGCGTTACTCAGATACCAAAGGATATGTTTATGGACGAGAAGAAAAGAATTTTATCCATGCGTATGTCTACCGGGATTGGGTCTGCCGCGCATTTACCGAAGATATGCCGTACGACCAATTCATACAATTACAACTCGCTGCAGATCAGCTAACAGAACCAGGCGATCCCAACCGTGCGGCGATGGGTTTCCTTACCCTAGGAAGACGATTTCTTGGGGTCTCTCACGACATCATTGATGATCGCATCGATGCGATCTCAAGAGGACTGTTAGGAATGACGGCTTCTTGCGCTCGCTGTCATGATCACAAATACGACCCGATTCCTACAGCCGATTATTACTCGCTATATGGAGTCTTTCTCAACTCGACCGAGAAAATTGAAAGACTAAACCCTATTGCAGGCCCGCAATCCGGTACCACGACAGCCACATGGGAAGAAGAACTGAACAAACGCCAAACTGCATTGGCTAATAAATTGGCAAGCGCACGGCAGGACGCCGCCGAGCGGATGCGCAGCCGTATTGCTGACTACTTTGTGGCTCAAAGTGAATTAGAGAAATATCCGCAAGAAGGTTTCGACCAGATTTTAGCGACGAGCGACCTGATACCTAACTTGGTACGACGCTTGCAAATGATGCTAACAGCCGCCGGCGCCCGCGGTGATCGAAGATTTACAGCCTGGCATGCTTACAGCCAACTATCGAAGGAGAAGTTTGCCGACGAAGCGATTGTGGTCACCAAGTCCCTGCAGGAACTGGATGACAAATCAATTCATCCAAAGCTAAGGGAGGTCTTTCAAACACCCCCAACCAGTTTCCGAGAAGTCTGTGAGAAATATGGGCAGCTGTTTGCTGAAATCCACCAGCAATGGCAGCAACTTCAGACTGGGGCCAACGCCACCACCAACGGCTCAGCATCGCTAACATTGAGCGACCCTGCTGCGGAAGAGTTACGTCTATTCCTATACGACAAAGACTCACCGTGCGAGATCCCGAACGAACACATCTCCAGCATCGAAGGCCTCTTTGATTCGAATACCTGTACCGAGCTGTGGAAATTACAGGGAGAAGTTGATCGTTGGATTTTGCAGCCTGGCATGGAAGTCCCGTTTACAACGTTGATGGTTGACCGAACCACCGACTATCCAGCTCAGGTTTTTAGAAGAGGAAACCCCGCTCAGAAAAAAGATATAGTCTCCCGCCATATGCTCACGCTATTCAATCCAACTAGCGATCCGTTTCGCACCGGCAGCGGACGTCTCGAACTGGCACGCGCAATTACAGATCCGAATAATCAACTCACTGCCAGAGTATGGGTCAATCGGGTTTGGAAACAGCATTTTGGAGCGGGCCTAGTTCGCACTCCAAGCGACTTTGGAATTCGTGCAGAAGCCCCAAGTCACCCACTATTACTTGATTGGCTAGCCTCCGAATTTATTAAATCAGGCTGGAGCACCAAAGCACTGCATCGCTGGATACTCCTGTCGAAAACCTATCAGCAAGCTTCGTCTCCTGATTTAACTCAGGAAGAAAAGAGGCGAGCTCTCGAAATTGACCCCGATAATCGCCTGCTTTGGCATTACTCTCCACAACGCCTCTCCTTCGAAATGATGCGAGATAGTTGGCTGGCAATTACGGGAGAACTTTCAACGAAGGTTGGAGGGCGAAGTGGTGATTTATTTGCAGCAGCGGCGCAACCACAACGTCGCACTATGTATGCATCAATCGATCGTCAATTTGTTCCTGGGGTTTTAAGAATGTTTGATTACGCCAACCCCGACATGCACGCCCCGCAGCGAAGCGAGACTACCGTACCTCAGCAAGCGCTCTTCTCCATGAATCATCCTTTCATCGCGCAGCGGGCGAAGGAACTTATTCGGCAACTCGATCAAGAGATCCAAAAAACAAATATCGAACAGCGTATCAACTGGTTAACAAGACGTATTTTGCAGCGTGAACCATCTGCAGCGGAATTGGAATTACTGCGAAACTTTATCAGCCCTCCAGAGATTGTACCCAAGGAAGATGTGCGAGTAGAAACGACAGCCTGGAGCTATGGATATGGCGAGATCAGTGTGAATGAAACAATCCAAGTGAAGTCATTCACTGCACTCCCATTTTTCTCCGGTAACTCATGGCAAGGGAGTGGTAATTTCCCAGATGCTACCTTGGGCTGGGTGCGATTAACGTCGGACGGTGGTCATCCAGGCAACGATCTCAACCACGCAGCCATTCGTCGTTGGACGTCACCCATCGATGGACATGTGAGAATCAAATCCCTAGTGGAGCATCAAGAAGCAGAGGGGGATGGCATACGTTGTACGATCATCTCCAATCGCCATGGAATGTTAGCCAGCCAGCGTGCCCATAAGAGTAAATGGGATTGGGAAAAGGATATGCTCGAAGTCAAAAAGGGAGATACCCTGGACTTTGTTACCGATATATTTTCGGTCCTAAACACCGATCAATATCTATGGAAAGCGGTTATCGAACCTGCTGTAGATCAATCGGCGCAACCCGTTAATTCGAAAACGAAGTGGGATTCTGCGATTGATTTTACGGGGCCTGCACTGTCGCAACTCAATCCCTGGGAGCAATTGGCTCAGGTGCTGATGCTCTCCAATGAACTTCTCTTCATCGAGTGAAAGATATCTACGGTAAACAGGAAAGACCTCATGATTCCCAAGCCAGCTTCCTATTCAACTGTTGATAGACGTCACTTTCTTCACCGCTGTGGACTCGGAATTGGAGGCCTAGCGTTAACGGAGCTGTTGGCCGGGACTTCTACTCCAGCAACGAAATTGCAAGCTGCGGAAAGTATTCTAGATATCAAACAGCCGCATTTCACACCACGAGCCAAACGAGTCATCCATTTCTTCCTGAATGGTGGCCCATCCCATGTGGATACTTTCGATCCAAAGCCCATGCTACAGAAGTATGCGGGCAAACCAATCCCTTCCACGCTCACAACGGAGCGAAAAACGGGAGCCGCTTTTCCTTCGCCATTCAGATTCCGCAAATGGGGCGATAGCGGTTTAGAAATCAGCGATATTTTTTCGCGTACAGCAGAGCATGCCGATGACATAGCCGTGATCAGATCGATGTATGCATTGGTTCCAAACCACGAACCATCGTTGATGCTCATGAATTGCGGAGATTCCGTACAACCACGACCCAGTGTCGGAGCTTGGGTGATGTATGGCCTGGGATCCGAAAACCATAACTTGCCCGGCTTTGTTGCCATGTGTCCCGGTGGTTATCCAATCAAAGATGCTGAAAATTGGCAGGCAGGTTTTTTACCTGGAGCATTTCAGGGAACATTCATTGACCCTCAACATCGTGAGCTTACAAAACTAATCGAAAATATTCGGAGCCCGCATGCTTCACTCACTCAGCAACGGCGCCAACTCGATCTATTGAAAGAACTGCACTCGGCAAGACAACATGGCATCGAAGATTCACGGATGAAATCTCGCCTTGAATCGTTCGAACTAGCCTATCGCATGCAGATGGATGCTTCCGACGCCTTTAACATCGAACAAGAACCTGCCTATATTCGTTCAGCCTATGGGGATCATGTCCACGGACGGCAGACCCTTATAGCCCGTCGACTTCTTGAACGTGGAGTCCGATATGTACAACTCTGGCATGGCGCTGGCCAGCCATGGGACAATCACGCTCAAATTGAATCCAACCATCGCAAACTAGCCGCTGAAATTGATCAACCGATCGCGGCTCTGATGACCGACCTGAAAGAACGAGGCATGTTTGACGACACGCTGATCGTGTGGGGAGGCGAGTTTGGCCGCACGCCGACCGTTGAACTTGGAGCCGATGGCAAAGAACAATTAGGACGGGATCATAATCACTACGGTTTTTCGGTTTGGTTAGCGGGGGGTGGCGTACGGGGTGGAACTGCTTATGGCGCCACCGATGAATTTGGCTTCAAGGCGGAAGTGAATCCAGTCAGCGTTCACGACTTGCATGCTACTATGCTGCACTTATTGGGCATGGATCACGAGAAATTAACGTTTCGCTATGCGGGCCGCGATTTCCGCTTAACCGATGTGCATGGCAAGGTATTGCGTGAGATAGTAGCCTAACCAACGCTTACTGAAGTATCGGTCAAATTGCTTTGCTGCTTTCCAAGGTTCACACAATGGATTCCAGAGAATCATTCGCACCGAAATCCATTTCGATCATTGGCCTTGGGTTAATGGGAACTGCATTAGCTCATCGATTCCTGGACCATGGCTGGCAGGTTTTCGTATGGAATCGTACCCGAGATAAAGCGACTGATCTCGTGGCTCGTGGTGCTATTTGGACAACTCAGCCACTTTGTGAATCTGAGTTCACTTTGATAAGCCTTTACTCAAGTGATGTTGTCTCCGATGTCCTTACTTCAATGCGACAGCATAGATGGCAGACAAAAATCGTCATTGATACAACAACGGGCAATCCGAAAGAGGCCGAAAGTCTCGCCAATCTGGTGAGCGGAGAAGGAGCGAATTATTTAGAAGCTCCCATCTCAGGTTCTAGCCAACAAACGTTGGAAGGTAAGGCAACGGTGATTGTTGGTGGTAACCAAGACATCTTCAATCGATGTTCTGATATCTGGTCGGTACTTAGTAGTAAGGTATTTTTCGCTGGCCCCCACGGCTCAGCAGCCAACTTAAAACTGGTTAGCAACCTGATTCTTGGCCTTAATCGTTTGGCATTAGCAGAGGGCTTACTCCTAGCTGAGAAACTCAAACTCCCCATGGACCGAACGTTGGAGATACTTAAATCCTCCGCGGCCTATTCGACAGTCATGGACACCAAGGGAAACAAGATGCTCAGCCATGACTACACTCCTCAAGCTCGTTTGGCCCAACACTTAAAAGATGTGAATCTTATTCTGCTGCTTTCCCAAGACTTAAACCTCTCACTACCAACTTCGGAATTGCATCGGCAATTGTTGGAACGTGGTGTATCTCTCGGATTAGGGGAACTCGATAACTGCTCGATCATTGAAGTCCTCAGAGGCGACACGTAACCATGGAAGATCGCTTAAGTGGATCACAACGCAGTTTCGTTCTCTTGGTTGTTTTTCTCGGATTGCTATTTGACGGCGTTGAGCTTGGCCTCATGCCGGTTGCCTCTTTATCAGTCAGCCAGAGCTTGATGGGTGAAAGCTATACACCCACAGCAGGTGGTGATTGGTTTGCAAGATATACCGCCGCTTTAATGCTCGGCGCAGCGATAGGAGGCATTGCTCTAGGAAGCTTAGGGGACCGAATTGGCAGATCGCGTGCCTTAGGAATTAGCATTTTGTTTTATTCGTTATTTGCCGCCGCTGGCGCATGGGTCAAGACTCAAGAACAAATGCTCGCTTTGAGATTCTTGGTTGGACTCGGGGTAGGAGGAATGTGGCCCAATGGCATCGCGCTGGTTAGTGAATGCTGGCCGAATAAAAGCAAAGCCATCGTGGCAGGTGTGATGAGTGCCGGCCTAAACTTTGGCATTCTGTTACTTTCGCAATTAGCGCGAGCCTTCCCAATTACGCCCGATTCTTGGCACTGGATCTTTTACCTGGCGGGAATCCCTGCGGCACTAGGTATCGTCGCTTTATTAGCGTTGCCTGATTCACCTTCATGGCGAAAACTAAAAGACAACAAGCAACTGACCAAAGCACCAATTGGCAAGCTTTTTTCCAGGGAGTTATGGAAAACGACGGCGCTCGCGATTGTCCTCAGCTCGATTCCACTGATCGGCGCCTGGTCTGCCAGCAAGTGGATGATTCCCTGGGCAGATAAAGTGGCTGGTCCAGAACTTGCAACCTACAAAGCTGCTACGCAAGGCTGGTGGGCGCTGGGTGCTACCCTGGGAAGTTACTTCGGCGCACAAATCGCATCTTGGTTAGGGAGACGTTGGAGCTATCTCTTGATCAGTATTGGTGCGACCTCTCTCACGATTGCCATGTTTCAACTCACGGAACCCTTAACTGCGAGTTTTCATCCTGTTGTTTTTGCACAGGGATTTGTTGGTACACTTTTCTTCGGCTGGCTGGCGCTCTATTTACCGCAATTTTTCCCAACCGACATTCGAGCTACCGGAAGTGGTCTTGCCTATAACATGGGGCGCTTTGCCACCGCGTTGGGAGTGATGTTTGCAGGTTGGTTATTCATCAGTCTTGGTGGCAGCTATCCGATGGTGGGAACCATCTGCTCATTGGTATATGCTGTGGGAATATTCTTAGCCGGGCTCATCAGTAAAAATGAAAAAGCTTGAGCTAGTCTAGAAGTTTCTCGACTACATCGACTCTGCCCGTGGTTTGAAACGCAGACATGGGCTCTGCCCTTGGTTTGAAACGCAGACATGGGCTTTGCTCGTGGTTTGAAACGCAGACATGGGCTCTGCCCGTGTCTGCGTAATCATGATCAGCTAGGCAAGAACTCCCCGAAGAAAATTTTCTGACTCGCTCCAGCGAACCGGCAACTCAACAAGTGAGTTGAACGGATTAAAAGCCCAAAGGTTGGGAAAGAAATGTCGGGGCTTATTAGACTGAGCAGAAGGGAGAAAGAAGACTGCCAGGACATTTACACCACCCATCACGCAAGCAACGGTTTGCAAAATGATCTGCTTCCTACTCTCTCCCCTCAACTCTCACTGACTCTATGCCAGAAGGCAAAAGTCGGGGCGACCCGATTCGAACGGGCGACCTCCACCACCCCAAGGTGGCGCGCTAATCCAGGCTGCGCTACGCCCCGCCCTGATTTGAGCAATTTCAACTAACTCCTTTAGACGCAAGGTCTGGGGGAAGGAGTTGGTGCCAAGTTAAGCCGGAAGCTTACTTATTGCCGCATCAAGAGTTGCCAATTGTAGTAAATTCTGAGGAGGTGACAACGTGGTATTCCGCCAAAAAGAGGATAACATCGGGATGCAATACGCCTATTTGCGGGGTACCATAAGCGTTCCGGCTACAACCAAGACACGCTGTTTCGCGTCTTCGAAACGTTTCCAGTTCCTCAATTTCCTAGCTCAAGACGACTAAACTCGAAGCTTAACAAGAGACTTTAGGTATGAAATCGTATCTCCCGCAACTGTTAAACACGGACCGTATTCCAAAACTGTTATTGGGATTATCGCTTCTAGTGTGCGGTGTGCTTTTGACACCATCGACTCTCGCTAACGAAGCTTTGCCTAGCCAGTCTGACTCGGCCGGAAAGCCTAAACGCCCCAACATCGTATTCATCTTTACTGATGACCATGCCTATCAAGCCATCAGCGCTTACAACCATCCGGCCAAACTCATCGAGACTCCAAATATCGATCGGTTAGCTAAAGAAGGTATGCGTTTTGATCGCTGCTGCGTCACCAATTCCATCTGTGGCCCAAGCCGAGCCGTGATCCTGACAGGAAAATATTCGCATCTCAATGGCTTTTTCAATAACACCAACAGTCGCTTCGACGGCACGCAGCAAACCTTCCCCAAACTCTTGCAACAAGTCGGTTACCAGACCGCTATGATCGGTAAATGGCACTTGATCACTCAACCCACCGGCTTTGATTACTGGCATATCCTTCCTGGGCAGGGGCTATACTACAACCCACCCATGAATGACAACGGAAAACAAGTCAAACACGAAGGCTATACCACCGACATCGTTACCGACCTCACATTGAAATGGCTCGATCAAAGAGACAAAAACAAGCCGTTTATGTTGATGTGCCAGCACAAAGCGCCCCACCGCGAATGGGCTCCTGCGCTTCGCCACCTCGGACACGATAAGGATCGCGTTTATCCAGAACCGGAAACGCTTTTCGATGATTACTCTAACCGCGGTCCTGCGGAGCGCGAGCAAGATATGACCATCGAGAAAACGATGACTCCCAACGACCTAAAGCTCAACGGTAAATACAACCTCAACGACGAGCAGCGTAAAGAATGGGACGCCTATTACGAACCTCGTAACCAAAAATTTCATGACAGTAAGTTAACTGGCAAAGAGTTAGTTCGCTGGAAATATCAACGCTACATGCATGACTACCTTGGCTGCATTAAAGGTGTCGACGAAAGCGTCGGACGCGTACTCGACTATCTGCGAGAAAACAATTTGGAACAGTCAACCATCGTCGTCTACGCTTCAGATCAGGGCTTCTACCTCGGCGAACATGGTTGGTTCGATAAACGTTGGATCTTCGAAGAATCCCTCCGAACACCTTTATTGGTTCGTTGGCCCGGACTGACCGAAGGCGGCGCCGTTAACAACGACTTGGTCAGCAACGTAGATTTTGCCGAAACCTTTTTGGATGCCGCGGGCGTTGAAATCCCTGGTGATATGCAAGGGAGAAGCCTGAAACCGCTATTGGCAGGCAAAACCCCAGCGGACTGGAGAAAAAGCTTTTACTACCACTATTACGAATTCCCCGCGGTGCACAGTGTTCGCAGGCACTACGGCGTCGTAACCGATCGCTTCAAATTAGTCCACTTCTATGGTGAGAACGAATATTGGGAACTTTTTGACCGGCAAAAAGACCCCAATGAGATGATTAATTTTTATGATAATGCAGATTACACCCAACAGCGTGCTGAGTTACACAAGGAATTGGAGCGATTACGCAAGGAATTGAAGGTCCCCAATCCCGACCCACCTGAAACGATCCTGGGTCAGCAGAAATAGCTAGGAGTTGTGGGGCTCGACGGCCGAAGGTATCATTGACCGTTTCGGTAATCAGCCATCTACCCATGGCAGATTATCACTTTTGCTAATGCTCATGGTTTGACGTAACGATAAAGCGATAACAATGAGGCACGTCCTTTCTGCACTCGTACAGAACGTCCCAGGTGTTCTGTCCCACATCTCCGGTATGCTTGCTTCGCGAGGATATAATATTGATTCTCTCGCGGTAGGCGCCACTGAGAATCCCGAACTTTCGCGAATGACGTTTGTCGTGGTCGGAGACGATTACGTTCTCTCGCAAGTCCGCAAACAACTGGAAAAAATCGTTACGGTTGTTCTAGTGGATGACATCAGTTCGTCCGACTATGTCGAACGCGATTTGATGCTTCTGAAAGTGAAAGCCTTACCAGGCGGACCACGTTCTGAAATCCGTGAGCTAGTTGAAATCTTTCGCGGTCGAATCGTAGACGTTGGTCCTGAAGAAGTCATGATCGAGATTTCCGGTCGCGAAAGCAAAGTTGAAGCATTCATCGAGAGAATGCGTCCATACGGTATTTTGGAACTGGTTCGAACTGGTCGAATTGCGATGGTTCGCAGTGCCTCAGCCAATCGTCGCGGAGATGATGGCAGCGACGGTTCTACTGAGAAGCCAGCCTAAACCCAACACCGCATTGCAATCTTTACTACGAGAACCATTGTCGAACGGCGATGGATAGCTCGTTTTCAATACAAACTTTTGTTGCTTTTTTCAGAAAGAGATATCAGGCACTATGGCAGCTACTATCTACTACGATAACGACGCAGACCTTTCCAAGCTTAAAGGTAAAACCATCGCGATTCTTGGTTATGGCTCCCAAGGTCATGCCCAAGCTCAAAATTTACGAGATAGTGGCTGTGAAGTCATCATTGGCCAGCGCCCAGGTGGAGCCAACTACGATTTAGCAGTGCAGCATGGCTTCCATCCAATGTCCTTGGAAGAAGCAACGAAGAAGGCGGACATCGTAAACATTCTGTTACCAGACGAAGTCCAAGGTGATCTCTATCGTCAATGCATCAAGCCTCACTTGGTGCCTGGCAACGTTCTGATGTGCTCGCACGGTTTCAACATTCACTTTGGCCAAGTTGAACCACCTGCTGGCGTTGCCACATTGCTAGTGGCTCCGAAAGGCCCCGGACATTTGGTACGCAGCGAATTCGTTAAAGGTGGTGGAGTGCCGGCCCTTATCGCTATCGGCGAAAATGGTACCGAAGAAACCAAACAGATCGGTCTCGCTTACGCCCAGGGACTCGGTGGAACTCGCGGTGGTGTCATCCAAACAAGCATCGCGGAAGAAACAGAAACCGACCTCTTCGGCGAACAGGTTGTTCTTTGCGGTGGTGTCAGCGAATTGGTGAAAGCTGGTTTCGATACTTTGGTCGAAGCTGGATATCAGCCCGAAATGGCCTATTTTGAGTGCATGCACGAGTTGAAGCTCATCGTAGACTTGTTCTACCAAGGTGGCCTGAACTACATGCGTTACAGCGTTTCGAACACCGCTGAGTTCGGTGACTACACTCGCGGTCCTCGAATCATCACCGAAGAGACCCGCAAGGAAATGAAGAAGATCTTGAAAGAAATCCAATCGCGAATGGATCCTCGAGAACCGAGCTGGTGCTCCAGCCTTCAAGGCCTCACGTCGTCGCGATCGCAATCATCTGATCGAACAAGTTGGCCGCCGACTCCGCAAGTTGATGAGTTGGATTAACGCCAAGGAAGTTTAATAGAGAAGGGTATCGTTCAGATACCCTTCTCTACAGCAACTCACGTTTCACCAATTTTAAACGCGGGTTGCACTTAACTCATTCAGAAGATCATAAGTTCCTATGGGCAGCATCCCACTGCCGATAGGAACTTTTCTTTTTGGCCATCTTTCAGCGAGCAGATGTCTAACACCGGTGGAAGAGACATCTTGCAGGA
>JAUMAI010000239.1:0-17297 GCA_032116775.1 Pirellula sp.
GGTCCGAGCGTGCGACAATCGAGGCCCAATGCTTGAATAACCTTCTCGGTGTTCTTCGTCCATTGTTGCGCGAAGGCCTCTAGCTTCTCAGCTAATTCGCCGCGGAAGATCACCCTCGCAATTGCGCCCCAGGGTGGGTAACCCAATCTCTGACGATGGATCAATTCAGTCTTGGCAAATCCCTGAAAATCATGTTTTGCAGCCGCTATGATTGCAGGGTGCTCGGGTGAGTAGGTTTGCACCAGGACTAAACCACGTCTCTCTCCACGTCCGGTTCGCCCGGCAACTTGAGTTACAAGTTGGAAAGTCCTTTCCGCCGCCCGAAAATCAGGAAAGTGCAGGGCAGTGTCAGCGTTAATCACGCCAACCAGCAAAACATTGGGAAAATCGAGTCCCTTAGCAATCATTTGCGTACCGAGGAGAATTTTCAGATCGCCGTTTCGGAAGGCCGATAAAACGCGTTCGTGACTGCCTGGTTTTCGCATGGTGTCGCTATCCATTCGCGCCATCGGCACATCAGGGAACCGTCGTTTGATTTCTTCCTCGAGTCTTTGGGTTCCGGTACCGCCGAATTGTACGGCATCAAATGAGCAGGCAGTACATCTTGGAGGTGTTGTGATCTGGTAGTCGCAGTAATGACAAATCGCTTTATTGCCATCTTGATGATACGTCAGGGCTAAATCGCAATGGGGACATTGCGCAACATGGCCACACTTAGGACACTGGATTGCCGTTGCGAAGCCGCGTCTGTTCAACAGCAGTATGACTTGCCCATCATCTTTCACTGTCTGCGAAATAGCTTCTGCCAGAGGTCGACTTATAGAACCTACTTGAGGTGACATCTTTTGCAGACGTAGGTCGAGTATCTCAACGTCTGGCAGGGGACGATTATGAATCCGGCGTGGCATCGATGCGCAATGATACTTGCCTTCCACAGTTCTTTGCCAACTCTCTAAAGAAGGCGTTGCCGAACCCAGAATGACGGTACACTGCTCCAGCCTAGCCCGCTGTAGAGCCACATCACGAGCATGATAACGTGGTATTGTTTCTTGCTTAAACGAAGGTTCATGCTCTTCGTCCAAAACAATAAGCCCCAGTTTTGGCACTGGCGCAAATATCGCACTGCGTGGGCCTATAACTACCGAGACTTCACCTGCCGCAATCCGTTGCCATTGTTGATGACGTTCAACATGTGTCATGTGACTGTGTAAGAGCGCGATGCTCCCTAGTCTTTGCTGGAAGCGGACACGTGTTTGTGGCGTCAGACTGATCTCCGGGACTAGTACGATCGCTTGCAGTCCCAGACGGATGACATATTCGATCGCTTGGATATAAACTTCGGTTTTGCCGCTTCCTGTAATTCCATGCAATAGAACAGTCTGCTGTTGCCTGGCATCGATCGCGGCTCGAATTTGCTGCAGAGCCTGACGCTGATCGACATTCAGCGCTGGTGGAGGTTGCAGTGGGCTGCTCACACGGGAGGGCAGGGGGGCCATACTGCGAACTGAACTACTCTCCAGAAGTCCTGACTTCCGCAAGCGTTGTAGAATATCGACTGAACAGCCTACGGTTTGCTTTAATTGATCAATCGTCATCGGTTGCCCAACCTGTCGCAGGTAATCGACGACTTGCTTTTGCTTAGCTGTAAGTTTGCTGCATTCCTGCTCGGATAAGCCAGCCTTCAATTGCAAATGGAGAACTTCTTTGACACCGGCTGACTCTCGTACCCCCACGGGCACTACCGCTTCAAACACTTGCCCAAAAGAGGCAAGATAGTACTCACTCATCCACTTCATCAATTTAAGAAGGTGAGTTGAACAGAGCGGTTGACTATCCTCGATTTCCAAGATGGGCTTGAGCGAGTCGGGATGTTGGGAGACCATGCTGACTTCGATGCAATAGCCACTAACACTTCGATTCCCACGTCCGAGAGGAACGCGCACGCGCATACCTGGCTGGAGATTCCCCTGCAACTGTTCGTCGATACGATAGGAAAATGGACCATGGGGGGGTTCGGAAAAAACAACCGAGGCTGCCCAACATTGACATTCAGCATCGACCTCCCAAGGGGGTACTTCTCGATCAAATAAATCCCCTTGCTGTGGTCCCGTGGACATCGAACTACTCCAACCGATAACTTGTGTAATGGCACCTTGAAGGGCGACCTGCGACCCTATAGTTTACCAGTAGCCGTATTGTAACGTTTTTTGGGAAGGACCGAGATGTCCGTGCGACGTATTGGAATCTATGGCGGTTCATTTGACCCCATTCATCTAGGACATTTATTGCTGGCAGAATCGTGCCGAGAACAACTGCAGCTGGACGAAGTTCGATTCATTCCGGCTCATGTCTCCCCCTTCAAATTAGAACAGCGTCCCTCGGAGGACAAACAGCGGCTTGAAATGTTGGAATTAGCTATTGCAGGCCATGAAGCTTTCATTGTCGACCGACGTGAAATCGACCGGGGAGGAGTAAGCTATACCATCGATACCCTCAAGAGCCTGCAAGCGGAGTTTCCAGCCAGCGAAATCTTCCTGCTCATGGGAGCCGACTCTTTGGTCGATTTTCTGAAATGGAAAGAGCCCGTTGAAATATGCAAACTAGCTTGGATCAGCGTTGTTGAGAGAGGGGGGCATCGAGAGATTGCATGGGAGATACTCCAAGGATTGCTTTCGCCGGAACGCTTCCAGCAAACCATGGAACTACGCGTGCAGATGCCCATTGTAGAAATCAGCAGTACCGATATACGACAGCGAGCGGCATCCGGAAAAAGTTTACGTTTCCGAACGCCGCGAGCGGTCGAGCAATACATCCAATTCCATCAGCTATATCGCTGATGAACAAACGATGCATGAGTTGGTGAACTACCTACTCGATACCATCAATGCCAAGCCGTGTAGCCAGTTGCATTAACTGGTCATAATATTTTTCACTACTCGAGTGAACATGCTCTGCCTCGGTCAAGAATTGGATTTTCTTATCGAGGTACACATCATGCGAAATAAGAATTCGCTCGTAATGTTCCAGTGGAGTTCCGTAGATGATCATCATCTTGTGTTCATCGAACTGAACTTCTTGTTGCTTAGCTGGGTTAAGTACCGCGATACCTGCACAGCCATCGTTTAAAAGCAACTCTTCATAGTCGTAGAGAATGCTCTTGAGAACAGGCATATCGATATGTTCGCGGTATAGATCTTGATGGGCCCCATCGCTTCCATAGTGACTGGTCTCAATCACGACATCCACGACTTGTCCAAGCGGATCAATCAGATCAATAAATAGATCAAATAATCTTTCGCGAGACGCCGCCGCCATAATCACGGGTACTTTGACACCCGCTGCTTCATCACTGTAAAAATCATGCCGGAAACCTTGTCGCGGAATGATTGGAAGGCTCAGCGAAGGGCGAATTGCATCGGTGAGATCAAATGCGCCGTATCGAAAAACCTCGAGATGTTGCTCCAACTCGTGAGCCGATGCTTGCTGGAATGCACTGGAGGAAGATGTAGGTGTGGTACCTTGGGAGGAATTACTTCGAGAGAAGCTTGGTAAAGAACCCATCGTGTTGTCCGAATATTTAATGCCTTAAATAAATGACGATGACCGGCACAAAGCCGCTCAGTCGCCAAGTCACTCATGCGTAAAACTAGGTCACGACTTGTTCCAAACCGGGCCGGAACTTTTGCCGAAATGTAAAAAACCCCCAGCTTTCAACTCTCTGAGGGCCCCAAAGTTCGCGCAATCGTTACTACCGGAACACCTTAGACTCATTCGACTGGCTATAATGTCCTTGTAATGAGCCACGCTGAAATGTGTGACAACGCCACTCCCATAACTAGACCCGAATAGCTATGAGCCTTTCTTTCCAAACTCGAATAAACATCAGTTGCTTAGCTTCGATATCCATCCTCCTGCTATTGGTGGTCGCAGGTTGCGGCAAAACCTCTAATCAAGCGCCGGACAAACTCCCAACCTCCTCGGAGGACGCAAAAAAAGGTGGAGCCAGTACGGATTCCACCCTTACCCCAACGACTGCCGATTCGGGAGCAGAAACAAGTCTGGCTGAAATTGCCACGAATTCGAAACCAACCACTTCGAACGCTCTATCAGGCCCAGTCCCTTCTGGAGTGCAACCAACACCAGCGGAAGCTGCTCAATTGCGGCAAAAGAATTGGATCGCAGTTGCGGATTTGCCCCGCCAGACCTGGGACGTGATGTATTTGGGTAGTTCTAAGATCGGTAGTATGCACACCCATATCACGGCCGACGAAGGAGGTAAAAGCGACCAAGTACGAGCAACTTTGGAAAGCGTGTTGCGAGTCAATCGAGGTGGACAGCCGACAACCCAAAAAATATCGATCACCACCCGAGAGAAACTCAATGGGGAACTGATCGATTTCTTGGCAACCATTTATGAAGGAGACGCCAAGACCGAAGTCACAGCGACACAGTTCGATGGTCAATTGGTCATCCAATCTAAACAAGCCAACGGTCAAGGATCCACTCACAAAATTCCTTGGCAGCCCGAATACCGAGGTCCATTTGCACTCGAACAAACACTGAAGCAACAGCCACTCAAAAATGGCGAGTTAAGGGAAATCAATTTTGTCAGCGTACCCTTGTTTCGTTTAGTGACTCTCAAGTTAAAAGGGGGCGATAAACAAAGGGTAACTATGCTCGATGGGTCTTTGCAGGAGTTGCAGGAAATCAATACTTCTCTATGGCTGGAAGGCAAACCTATCATGGAAACGGTAGCCTGGGTCGATGACCAAGGTGAAACACTCAAGTCGGCCGCCTTAGGCTTACAGGTTCTTACCTATCGCGGCACACAAGCTTTGGCAGAGGCGGTAAATACCGCAGCTCAAGTTGATCTACTGAAAGTAACCAGTGTCCCTTTGCCAGCAGGCACACCGAATCTACATCAGACCCCAGGTCAAATCTATAAAATCAAAAGCCAACGTGATCTCTATAAGATCTTCTCGAATAAAACGAACCAGACAGTGCGTTCCACGCTAGCGCTGGAATGCGACGTCACGGTGATGGCGATTAGACCAGATCAGCCCATTCCTCAAGGTATCAATACCGACGACCTCCCCAGTGACCTCGATCGGAACCCATCTCCATTAATCCAATCCGCTGACCCCGCTATTGTGGACATGGCTAAGCAATGCGCAGCAGATGAAACAGATACCGCCAAGTTAGCGATAGCACTAGAAAAATTTGTGCACGACAAAATAGAACGAAAGGATTTTTCTCGTTCTTTTGCCTCGGCTGCGGATGTCGCTCGACAACCTCGGGGTGATTGCACAGAACATGCCGTGCTACTAGCTGCGCTGCTTCGCGCTCGCGGTATTCCAGCGCGAGTCGCCAGTGGTCTAGTTTATGTAGACACTCCGAGTGGCCCCATGATGGGATACCATATGTGGAACGAAGCCTACATCGGCGATCGCTGGTATCCGTTGGATGCCGTTTTAGGATTAGGTGGAATAGGGGCAGGGCATCTCAAGATTCTGGAATCCTCGCTTCCAGACGAAAACCCCTACGTTGCACTATTACCCGTTCTACAAGCACTAGGGGAATTACAAGTCAGCTCAGTGACTCCAGTGCCCTAGCTCTCGTACCTGAATTACGAAAGTTTTCCCTCGATTGAATCGAAGGTAACTGCAAGACTCAATGGACATGTAGTTTATCTAACCAGCCAGCGGTCTTTTTGAGAAAGCCATCTACTCGCTCCAACAGCGGATCAATTGTCTGAAACTGAATCCGATGGGGTGGACTCCAGCGATGCCACTTAAAGCTGTCGTGCTCCGTCGGAGTCACCTCAAACGGCTGCAACAACTGCCCAAGAAAAATGGTCAAACGTTTTTGACGTTCCTTTTTATCGGAGCGATAGCGAACGGTGTAGATAAGCTGGAATTTGAATTCAGGATCAGTCCACACCAATTGATTCGGTATTCCTGTTTCCTCGTTCAACTCTCTCAGAGCAGCAGTCTCTATCGATTCGCCATCATCAACATGCCCTTTGGGTAAATCCCAGCGAGACGCATGCTTCATCAGCAAGAACTCCGGTTCTTGAGCTTGACGAAACAAAAGGTATCCTGCTGCTTCAACGTATTTAACCATTGAGGCACTCACTCCCATCCGAGCCGAATGATGATCGCCGTTTACAATACCCCTAGCCGTCGCCACGAGCCTCTAATTTCGCCCAAGTATCACGCAGCGTTACGGTACGATTGAAGACAGGCATCCCTGGCTTAGATTCTTTCGTATCGACGCAATAATAACCGAGCCGTTCGAATTGATAACGATCACCTGCCGCAGCTTCTTTCAAACATGGCTCTACTTTAGCCCGAACCACTTCCAAGCTGTTGGGGTTGAGGTAATCAAGAAAAGTCTTTCCCGCTTCGGCAGCATCTGGTTCATCCGTGGTGAAAAGCCGATCGTACAAACGAACTTCGGCCTCGATTGCATGCTGTGCAGGAACCCAATGAATCGTGCCTTTAACTTTACGGTTCGAAGTATCGCTACCCGAGCGAGTTTGGGGATCATAAGTGCAATGCAACTCTAGGATCTGTCCAGTCGTTGGATCTTTGATAACTTTTTCGCACTTGATGATATAAGCGTAGCGAAGGCGAACCTCTCCGCCTGGCTTGAGGCGGTAGTATTTTGAAGGTGCATCTTCGCGGAAATCCTCTTCCTCGATATACAATTCGCGAGTGAAAGGAATCTTTCGTGTTCCAGCAGCAGCATCCTCTGGATTATTAACCGCCTCGAGGTGCTCAACTTGTCCTTCTGGATAATTGGTTAGTACAACTTTGATGGGCCGCAGCACTGCCATGACTCGAGGAGCGATCGCATTGAGATGCTCGCGAATCGAGTTCTCAAGTACAGTGACATCAATCAAGCTATTAAATTTGGCCACACCGATACGTTCACAGAAATTACGGATACTCTCTGGTGTATAGCCACGCCTCCTCAAACCACTGATCGTCGGCATCCGAGGATCATCCCAACTGGAAACATATTTTTCCTGAACCAGTTGCAATAACTTTCTTTTGCTCATAACCGTATAGGTCAGATTGAGCCGAGCAAATTCGATTTGTCTTGGATGATAAATACTGAGGTTTTCGCAAAACCAATCATAAAGTGGCCGATGATTCTCAAACTCTAACGTACAGATCGAATGCGTGATCGATTCCAGAGAGTCACTCTGACCGTGAGCCCAATCGTACATGGGGTAAATGAGCCACTTATCACCAGTCCGATGGTGATGGGCTCGTAGAATTCGATACATAACTGGATCGCGAAGATTTAGGTTGGGCGATGCCATATCGACTTTTGCGCGCAAGGTTCGCGAACCATCTGGGTATTTACCGGCTCGCATATCGCGAAAGAGTTGTAAATTTTCTTCAACCGTACGATTGCGATAGGGACTGTTTTTACCAGGTTCCGTTAGAGTACCTCGATAGGTCCGCATCTCTTCGGCCGACAGATCACAGACAAACGCTTTACCCGCTTGAATCAGTTGTTCGGCCCACAAATAAAGCTGGTCGAAGTAATCGGATGCGTAATAGAGCCCATCCCATTGAAAGCCCAGCCAACGTACGTCCTCCATGATGGAATCGACGTATTCCTGTTCTTCTTTGGCAGGATTGGTGTCGTCAAAGCGAAGGTTGCACTTGCCTCCATACCGCTGAGCTAGGCCAAAGTTCAAACAAATACTTTTGGCATGACCGATATGGAGATAGCCGTTAGGCTCTGGGGGAAAACGCGTATGGACGGAACGCTGCCCCCAAGTGGGTTTCGCTCGATCCCTCTCGATTTCGTTTTCAATGAAATTCAATACTCGGGACTCGGACCCCGATGAAGCGTCGCCGTGATGTTCAGATGTACCCATCCGCAATTCCTGTAAGCTGGAGATTTTCTCAGATTATCTTATTCGATAGCTCAACCGCCAGATGACTTTTCGTTATTGCGGCGGTTATCGAGCAGGAATCTCCCGCGGCGTTTCGGGTTTAATGACGTGGATTCGACTTCGCCCAGTCTCCGATAATCTCTGCTAGAATGACCGAGGCATTAACGATAGTTATTCCCAGTCAGAAAGCAAAACTTGCTAGATTTCTGACCATACCACCGAAAGACCTTTTTCGGCGGCCGGGAGTTCAGGCAAAAACTCTCCCGCACGGGGGAGCGGGCGGTGCCCCAAGTGGTGAGCTTCCCTTAGTTTTGCGTAGATTCTTCCAATCGATATTCTCCCCAACAAAGCGGAGCCCAACACGCAGTGGAAGCAGGTCTTTCAACCGGATGGATAATCACCTACGCCATTGTGTTGGTGATCTATACCATCGCTATGTATTTGGTGGGCTGGGCTGCCGAAAGACGGATCGCCTCGGTCGATGATTATTTGGTTGCCGGTAGACAATTGCCGCTGCCGCTGGCGACAGCCACTCTGGTTGCAACGTGGTTTGGCGCAGAGGTCTTATTACAAACCTCCGATGAGGTTTATACAGGTGGCCTGCGTTATGCCATCATGGATCCCTTAGGAACTGGGATTTGCTTGATATTAGCCGGCTGGCTGGTCGCACGCCCAATGTGGGAGATGCACCTAACCACAGTACCTGACTTTTTCTATCGCAAGTTCGGACGAGCGACTGAAATCATGGCAGCCATCATCCTAGTACCCAGCTATCTCGGCTGGGTTGCTGCCCAGTTCGAAGGACTGGCGAGTTTGTTCGAAATCATCTTCGGTATTCCGCTGGTATGGGGAATCATCCTGGTTGCCGTTCTCGGAACCGGTTACACAGTTCTCGGCGGTATGTGGTCAGTCGCCTGGACAGACGCGATTCAACTTGCCTTCATCGCGGTAGGGCTCATCATTCTAGGGTATGAGACAGCCACCTTCTTAGGAGATGGCTGGATGTTTTCTGGCTTGCAACGCATTTGGACCGAGGTCCCGAAAGAACGTTGGGAAATTATTTCTGAGGGGAATCGAGCTGAGGATATTTTGCACGCTTGTGGCGCCCTAGCCATTGGAGCCCTTGGAAACATCCCCGTACAAGATTTAATGCAACGAATGTTTGCAGCGAAATCTGCTACCGTCGCTCGGCGTGCATGTTGGATTAGTGGAACTTTTTATATTCTTCTTGCAGCCATACCGCTGACAGTAGCTTTAGCTGCTAATTTGGTTTTGCCAAAGGGTGATGAATCGAGCGTCATCACGTTGATGGCCACGAAATTATTGAATCCATTCTTACTCCTGATCTTCTTGTTGGCTGTTATCTCAGCCGTCTTATCAACGATCGACAGTGCAACGATGGCGGCCGCCAGTATTTTAGGCCAAAACCTTATCCTGCATTTTCCGTACGCCCGACGCTGGAAGTTGAGCGAGTCGACCGTACTAAGACTACAGAGATACTGTGTTGTGGTCATCGCTTTACTCTCGCTCGCCACAGCTTTTAGCGGCAAAGGTGCTTATGAACTTCTTAAAGATGCATATTCGATGACGTTAGTTGGACTCTTTGTGCCACTGATGGCCGGACTCTACTGGAAAAATGTCACAAAGCAGACGATTCTTGTTAGCATGCTTGCCGGTACTATCAGTTGGTGCTCTCACTGGTGGCTGGATTGGGAATTCGCATTGGAGGGCGCTCTCGCATCCGCGCTATCGACCGATATATCTTGGCTTGCCAAAGTACCGCAAGAAATCTTCGCAACACTCGTTAGCTTCATGGGGCTACTGATTGGCAATGCGATCTGGAAGCCTCAAGCAAATTGAAAACAGACCCCGTCGGTGATGAACATTCTCCCTTTCCCTGCTGAACAGCAACCCCTGCGATCTTTTGATCGATTAACTCGACAGTCCTCTTCGTAACGCCCCAGATCTTCGACGACCGAAACAATTAGGATTTACATGTCGGGATACACTGTACCCGCAGCACCCTACCAATCAGCCCCCCGCAGTTGGTGCAATAACCGAGAACAATCCCTAAATTCTCGGAACTTGCACCCGAAGTTGGAGTTAAATAGCGTCGATCGAGCGACAATTAGTGTGTTTTTAAAGCCATCACGGCGATAAAATTAAGAAACCACAAACATTTCCATTTAACAACAAACACTCCCGGGGACTGCCAGCCAAAATATCTGCTCGAATGAGGCAAAGCTGGCTTGGCGTGAGACCTTTGGGAATTGATTTGTCCCCCCGCCTGCTAGAATACTGAAACGGAGATTGTGCCTCTGTTTGGCGAACCTGCATTGGCACCAGTCGCTGGAAGAGATCCCACCATCCCAATCCACCTGGCCTGCTATGCCGTTTATTCCCCCGGAGACGTTATCAGTCCCGCTGTGGAATGGACAACGAAATAGCCGCTTACCTACCGTGAATGAATGATGTTTGCCTCCCCTAAACACTCCATCCTCCAAAAGCCAAGCCAGCAGCGCGAGTTCGCGAATGATTGCTGGCAGGTGGTGAGTCGTTGTCTGTTCGGCAGCTTGCTTTCTCTGTTAATGACCTGCGCTGCAGTACCAAACTGCTTGCCATTGTATAGCCAGGACCCAGGCACTGCAGACAAAACGGACTCGGCAACTAGCAAGGATGGCGCCACTATCTATCAAGAAATGTGCGCGAGCTGTCACGGTACTGAAGGCGAAGGCGTGACGGGTCATTACTCTGCGGCTTTAATCGGCGATCGTCCGGTGATTGATCTCGCCAAGCTGATCGAAGATACGATGCCTGAAGAAGATCCTTCACTCTGCGTTGGTGAAGATGCTCGTAAAGTGGCCCAGTATATTTATGACACTTTTTACTCTGAGGTGGCCCAGGCTCGCAGACGACCCGCACAACTCGAGATCTCACGACTGACCGTACCGCAATATCGCAACGCAATTATCGATTTGCTGGGTAGTTTTGGACCGCGAGGTTGGATCGGCCCTAGCCGTGGTCTTTCGGTAACCTATTACGACTCACGCGGCTTTAATAACCGAAGCAAAGTCGAAGATGGCATCGATAACGAAATCCGTTTTGCTTGGGGAACAATTGGTCCCTTGCCCGAGCAACTCTACAAGCCAGAATTTTCTGTTCGTTGGGAAGGAAGTGTTATCGCCCCCGAGACAGGCAATTATGATTTCGTGGTTAGAACGAACAATGGAACGCGACTCTGGATCAATGATCGACAAACAGCACTCATCGATGCTTGGGTACGCTCAGGGAATGATCAGGAATATCGAAACTCCATCTTCCTGGTAGCGGGTAGACCATACTACTTGCGCCTCGAGTTCTTCAAAGCAAAAGAAGACAAAAACTCCTCTATCGAACTGGCGTGGCGACTTCCAAGCGGAGTTGAATCCGTCGTTTCTGGCCGCTACTTAACACCATACTGGGTGCCTGATTTAGTGATCCCCTCGACTCCCTTTCCTCCCGACGATCGCAGTATTGGATACGAACGTGGCACCACGATTTCGAAAGCTTGGGAACAAGCCACGACGATGGGAGCGATTGAAGTCGCTGATGCCGTAGTGCGTAGGTTGCCACAACTGGCTGGACTCGGAAAAGAAGATCCCGCACAACAACGTGATAAAGTCAAAGCTTTCGCTCTCAATTTTATTAAACGCGCCATTCGCCGGCCATTAACACTGGAAGAAGAGAAACGGTGGATCGATCGTCATTTCGATGATCAAACTCCCGTAGAAACTTCTATCAAACGTATCGTTCTGCTCACTCTGAAATCTCCAAGTTTTCTATATGTCGATCGCACACGCGAGACCAATGATACCTATCAGATCGCTTCTCGGCTCGCATTTGCTATTTGGGATTCCATTCCCGACGATACGCTTCTCGAGAAGGCGGCGTCCGGCGAACTTCGTGAATCCCAGATACAGCGAGACCAAGTCTATCGCATGCTTCAGGATAGTCGGGCCAAGGTGAAACTACGAAGCTTTATCAATCATTGGATTGGAACGCAATATGCGATCGGCCTAAGCAAAAGCAGCGAATTATTTCCAGGTTTCGATGCAACTACCGTATCAGACCTTCAAACATCTTTCGACCTTTTCATTGACGATGTATTGCGAGCGGACAAACCAGACTTTCGTTTATTTCTGAGTGCGGACTATCTATACCTGAATGAGCGTCTGGCCAAGCTTTATGGGTACGACACTACCGGAGCTCCATCTGCAGGCAGCAACTCAACCGTTGAACTAGACTTCAAGAAGCTGAAAATGGATCCACAACAGCGCCGGGGGGTACTTACCCATCCGCTGCTACTCGCGATGTACTCTTATCATAATGCGAGTTCGCCTATTCATCGTGGCGTTTTCATGACGCGTCATGTGCTCGGTCGTCGCTTGAAACCACCACCCGAGGCGGTCTCTCCATTCAGCGAGGATTTACATCCGAGCCTGACGACTCGCGAACGGACCATTCTGCAGACAAAAGATACATCTTGCCGAAGCTGTCATGGGCTGATTAATCCATTGGGTTTTGCGCTGGAAAACTTTGATGCTATAGGAAAGTTCCGCAGCGAAGAGAAAGGTAAGCCAATCGATGCTCACGGAGAATATCTTCAAAAGAGTGGCGAGTTAGCAAAGTTTGAAGGCATCCTGGGTTTATCCGATTTCTTGCTCACCAGTACGGAAGTTCAGGATGCTTTCATCGAGCAACTCTTTCACCATATGATCAAGCAACCAGTGCGAGCCTATGGTTACGATACGCCGGAGAATTTGCGACAGAAATTCTTGTCGGCCAACTTCGACATCTACAAATTGATGGTCGACATAGCGGAAGTCGCTTGTCGTGGCCCCAGTGGATCTTCCATTCCGTCCGAACGGACGGTTCAAGTGAATTCAAGCAGTATTTCGAACGAGGCAGCGAAAAATACAGCCGCCATAGCCGAATCGACTAAGGAGTGATGCGAAATGGTAAATCAGTTAACGCGCCGCAACTTCATGCAAACCTTGGGGCTCAGTGCAGCATCGCTACCGTTATGGCTCAACCTGCAAAGCCTCGGTTTCGCTTCAAACACAGGACGCAAGCAGCGACTGGTTATTATCTTCAGCCCTAACGGTGTAGTCCGCGATCGGTTTTGGCCAGATCATGAAGGTGAAGAAGCCAGCTTCGAAAGCATGGATTTCAAGCCTATCCTTTCCCCACTTACACCGTTCAAAAATCAAACCCTGGTACTCAAAGGCGTCTGCGACAAGATCAAGGGGGATGGTGACAACCACATGCGAGGCATCGGCTGCCTGCTCACCGGCGGAGAACTTTTCCCGGGAAATATCCAAGGTGGTTCCCATACTCCAGCGGGTTGGGCGACCGGTATTTCGATTGATCAGGAATTAAAGAAGTACTTACAGAGCCGGGCTGAAACCCAAACACGCTTCGGCTCTCTCGAATTTGGTGTTTCCGTTCCTGAGCGAGCTGACACTTGGACTCGTATGGTGTATGCCGGCGGTAACAAACCAATCGCTCCCATTAGCGATCCCTATGCGATGTTCAACAAACTCTACGGGCAAATGAAAGATCGTGAAAGCTTGAAGAGTGTCCTGGATGATCTCCAGGAAGATCTCCGAAAGCTGAAGGAAGTGGTGAGCAGCGAAGATGCTAAGCTCTTAGAAGAACACGCTACCCTGATTCGCGAGACGGAACAGGAACTGCGCAATAGCGAAAATGACACACTCAATCACGCTGTTCCAGAACTTGAGCCAGGCGTACGAAATGAAAATGACAATATGCCTCGCATCAGCAAAATGCAAATCGACCTGATGGTTAATAGCTTCATCGGCGACTTCACACGCATTGCAACCTTGCAATTCACCAATTCGGTTGGCCAAGCAAAGATGCGATGGTTGGGTGTCGAAGAAGGACACCATGAGTTATCCCACGAACCTAACAGCAATACTGCAGCTCAAGACAAGCTCGCGAAAATCAATACTTGGTATTGCGAGCAGATCGCTTATCTAGCTAAACGATTGGCTGAGACACCCGAACCCAACGGCGAAGGAAGCATGCTCGACAATACCACAATTGTTTGGACCAACGAACTTGGAGAAGGAAACTCACACACCCTTAACGACATTCCATTCGTACTTATCGGTGGCGGACTGAACTTCAAGATGGGTCGTTCTCTCAACTTACCCAAGATTGCTCACAACCGCTTGTTGTTATCTATCGCTCATGGCATGGGACACCACCTAGAGCGATTCGGCAACCCTGATTACTGCGGAGACGGTGCATTGGTCTTAGGCTAAAATCAGCTTTTCCATTCTGCTAAACCATCAGAGGCCACTCAATTTGTCGCGAGACAATTGTGTGGCCTCTGTTTTTTCAGACATTAACCTCATTCGCCTACATGCTCATCGTAATACGAACAGAGAGCTCGAATCCGTCGAATCATCGCGGTTAGAATAAGTCCCATAACGGCTAATCCAGATAGAAAAATCGCCACGAAGTCTGGCTTAGTGAAATCGTTGTGACCAGAAAGCAATACCAGAACTAAGAACCCCACCGAGCAACCAGTGGTCATAAATAACACAAAGCTGCGTCTATAAAAAAGGGCACTCGCGCAGACCAGCATAGGGTATCCGATCAACAAGGGCCCACGAGGAGGATCGGCGAAGATCAGAAGCGAGGTATACAGCACAATGTCAGTGGCAGCCCAAGCGAAACAAATCGGATCTCTTAATTTGGGTATCTTGAGGAATCGCTGGAAGATAACGGAAGCCATCGCCCAAATTGCAAACAGAGACAACCTAGCCAGAAAATGACTTGAATTAGAAGCGCGGATAAAGAAACTCACCGTCACAATAAGTGCAGTGACACCAATGCCACACAAATGCGAGACTAGTATTGGCTCACGTCTCCACCAAGCTGTGATACGCTGCATCAATGAGCGCTGTAACTCGGCGATTGGCTCGTCCCTCAGATAACAACCGAGTGCGTCCGCTAACTCCTGGGCCGTCGCACAACGATCTTCTACTTGCTTTGCCATTGCTCGCAAGCAGATCCTTTCCAATACGGCGGGTACCTCGCGATTGATTTGGCGGGGCAGGGGAGGGTCGCGTTCTAAAACCTGCAACAGAATGTCAAAGGGAGTCGGCCCATGAAAAGGGGCTTGGCCAGTCAGTGTAAAATAAAGCAGGCAGCCCAAGGAATAAACATCAGCTGAAACGCCCACTCGGCTTTTTCGGCCAGTCGCTTGCTCTGGCGCCATATAGGCCGGTGTTCCCAGAATTTGTCCCGTCGTCGTAAGCATGTCTTGAGCATCAGAGACTTGAGCAAGTCCGAAATCGGTAATGTACGGCTCGCCCGCTTGATTGAATAAAATATTGGCAGGCTTCAAGTCTCGATGAACAATACCGGCTTGATGCGCACTATCGATCGCCAGAGCAATTTTTTGGATTAATCTCGCAGCCTCCTTAGGGGATAGCTTTTGCGTCCTTACTCGTTCCAGCAAAGTCGGCCCATCGATTAAGGCCATAGTGAAATACTGAAGTCCACCAGACTCTCCAACATCGTAGATCGGTACGATATTGGAATGCTGTAGTCGAGCGCATGCTTCTGTTTCAGCTCTGAATCTCGCCGTTTCTTCTTGGTTTGCAAACTCTCCAGAGCGAATAACCTTAAGAGCTACAATACGCGGTAATTCGCGATGTTTGGCACGAAAAACAATCCCCATGCCACCGCGTCCAATTTCCTCAATTATCTCATAATTTCCTATATGAGATGGAATAGCCGCGCTATCCCAAACGCTAACAGCGATAGTTTCATTGAGACTGCGAGCCGCGACTATTCCCACCGCTTGTTCGTGCGTTTGAATAAACTCCGTTAATTCATCGCGTAAATCTGTATTCCGCTCGAGCCACGCTTCCGTGTCGAAAATCTGACCTGACTCTGTTGCAGCCAAGTATTCCGCTAGCGCTCTTTCGATTCGCTCGTCGTTAGAATCAGACATTGCAACAACATTCTTTATGATTTTGTTTGGCTCATTATCTGTCGGAGTTTCTTAAGCCCTCGATACAACAAACCTGCAACAGCTTCTGGTGAACGTTGCAATTGATCCCCAATTTCGCTGGACGATAGTCCATGCCAGTACTTGCCAAGAATGGCTTGTCGTTGATCCTCTGGCAACTCCATCAGCGCCATCGCTAAGGAGGCTGCTCGCTCCTCCTGCATCACAATCTGACTAGGGGTATTTTGGGCTTGATCAGCCAACAACTTTCCCAACTGCATGGAAGACTGCTGCAAATCAGCATCAATGGAACGTTCGCGATGGATATCTCGCTTACCTCTTCCCAAGTCCCGTAAATTGCGAGCGATAATATTTGCCAGTATTTGACGTAACCAAGCCGCTAATTCTGCTTCGGTCTTACCGCGAAATTGCTCCCATGACTGATAAGCGTTCAGCATCGTTTGCTGCACAATATCAGAAGTATCTAATTTGCTCTGCAACTTGTACTGAAATCGAGTCTGCGCCAGAACGCTAAGATAAGGTCGAAACCGCTCAATGGCGCCTCGATCGACAGCACCCTGGTTTTGGGCGGTCGATTCATTAGGTGATGAGGAATCCGACATCGATTCGTCCCAGTCTTCTATGGATAAACGGAGCAGGGGAGGGGAACGCCTACGTCGCCTTCATAGTGACCTTGAAGTCCTAACAAGTCAAGTTTATGCAACCTGCCAGCACTATGTTTTCGTCCTGTAACCAGATTGCCTGCTTAAGACCGCTTATCACTCCATTTAATCAGCCGCTTTTGCAAAGTGGCAAAGACATGAGAATCCTTATAATAGTCTCATGCCCCAGAAATTTCCCAAAACGCCGTGGCTGACCGTGTAAAACCTATCCAAAACGTTTCAGTAATGGCCGGCTGGCGAGCAACGAAGCGATAAGTGCTGTCAGCCTATTCGCCTCACGCGCCGCCTAGATCTTGGAATTCTCGATACCAAGCAAGATAGTATGGCATTTTGATTTCGGTGTATACCAAGAGCGATTGCCGTGTTGTCAGAAGATTCCCGGGATAATATGGCATGGAGATCTCTTGGTCATTGGTGCAGACTAAATACCTAGCGACCACAGAGCCTAGCTTTCGCGACCGCCAGCTTGGATGACAGGCTGCACCTCCGATTCACCGCAAAGGACGACAAGTAGATTGCTTACCATGGCTGCTTTCTTATTCTCGTCGAACTGAATCACATTCTTCTCGGTCAGTTCATTCAAAGCCATTTGAACCATACTTACAGCGCCATGCACAATTTTCTGACGGGCAGCGATCACCGCTTCCGCTTGCTGTCGGCGGAGCATCGCCTG
>JAUMAI010000240.1:0-9241 GCA_032116775.1 Pirellula sp.
CGAAAACTGGACGTCATGCAACTGGATAATGCGAGGCCTTATTTTCATAGCCAAGTCTAAAACACGCCGGATTGTTCAC
Source organism: Pirellula sp. (assembly GCA_032116775.1). Lineage (GTDB taxonomy): Bacteria > Planctomycetota > Planctomycetia > Pirellulales > Pirellulaceae > JAFLCP01. The sequence continues at coordinate 80 of JAUMAI010000240.1, forward strand.
TGCTATCGGTAGGAACTTAGGGTGCATTGGTGATTATGCGCTGTAGGACCCTATGTTCCTAGTGGCAGGACTTCTTGCCTCTTTTTTCCAATCTAACCGGTAGGCCTTTTACCCTTTTTTCCACACCTTCGTAGTCAGAAGGGGGAATGCGCTGGGAAAGAATGCGCTGGGAAATATGTTTACACAATAGTCATGTCGATACCGAGATTGGCTATAATTCAAGCTGGGACCTGTAAAGATGCCGGCCTTTGCGCCGACCTGTACCGTACTTCAAAAGAGGCTATTAGAACCTACTTGGTTCGAGGTGAGACAACTAGTTGTCTTCCCTTGTCGACCAACCGCTTTGGTAGTTTGGATAAACCATCACATTCGGACATGGCAGATGTCCCCAGCAGCATTAAAAACTGACACCGCAACTGATTGCATTTTTGCCGCTCGAGGCGTCACCAAGACCTATCGAGTTGGTGATATTGATATTCATGCTTTGCGTGGTATCGACCTCGATCTTTATCGTGGGGAATTTGTCGTAATCCTGGGGCCATCTGGGAGCGGCAAATCGACGTTACTCAATATTCTTGGTGGATTAGATATACCCACTAGTGGTTCGGTGCATTACCTCGATCATGACCTTAGCCAAGCTAGTCCGGATGAATTGACGAAATTTCGTCGTGAGCATGTAGGCTTCGTTTTTCAGTTTTATAACTTGATCCCGAGCTTAACCACTGCCGAAAACGTTGCTTTAATCACCGAGATATCCCGCAATCCGCTAACCACCGACGAGGCTTTAAGTTTAGTCGGCCTGTCTGCTCGTGCAGATCACTTCCCCGCACAACTCTCAGGTGGTGAGCAACAGCGCGTCGCTATAGCTAGAGCAATCGCCAAACGTCCAGACGTATTATTATGTGATGAACCGACCGGCGCATTGGACCTGAGCACTGGTGTCACGGTGCTTGAGAGCCTACAGCAAATCAATAAAGAAGGAGGAACACTGACCGTAGTCATTACTCACAATGCTTCGATTGCTGAAATGGCTGATCGTGTTCTCCAAATGCGCGATGGAAGCTTGGTTGCTTCGCATCACAATACATCCAAGAAGAGTCCTGCTGAGCTAAAGTGGTAATCTTCATGGCTATGCTAAATCGTAAATTGCTGCGTGACTTAATCTCTCAGCGATGGCAATTACTTGCCATTATTGCGGTCATTGCTTGCGGAATTAGCACCTTTGTCCTATCGACCAGCACGATAGCTTCGCTCGAGAACACGCGATCTGATTACTATCGTCGCTATCGCTTCGCCGACATATTTTGCGACTTAAAACGCGCCCCAAATTCTACCGTCCAGCAAATCGCGGAATTACCGGGTATCGTCCGTTGGGAAACACGAATTGCACTTCCTATCCGTATCGATACACAACGATATTTTCGATCCGTACAGGGACTTGCCCTATCTATCCCAAATGATCAACCGCCTGAACTTAACGCTTTACATTTGCGAAAGGGACGCTATCCAGAAGCAAACTCGCCCTCAGAAGTACTCATCAGTGAGGCCTTTGCTACAGCTCACCAATTAAATATTGGCGATCAATTGAAAATCATTCTCTACGGCCAGCAATACCAGTTAACGATCGTAGGAATCGCTTTGAGCCCGGAGTTTATCTATGAAATATCACCCACAGGCTTGCTACCTGACAATCGGTCATTCGGCGTCGTCTGGATTCGTCGTAATGCGATTGAGGGCTCAGCTGATCTCGAAGGTGCCTTCAACAATATCACTTTGCAACTAGCGCCAAAAGCCAATCGAAAACAATTAATCGCTGAACTAGACCTCTTACTAGCCCGCTATGGCAGCCTCGGAGCGATTCAACGAAGTGATCAACGTTCTCATCGCTTCGTTTCTAGCGAGATGGATGAGCTTCGCAACATGGGCTTGGTCGCCCCCACAATTTTTCTGTGCGTCGCTGCTTTCTTAATGAACATGGTCCTGTCAAGGATGATCACCACTCAAAGAGAGCAGATCGCCGCCTTGAAGGCATTTGGCTTCACTAATTGGGAGATTGCCTTAGTTTATCTAAAAATGGCATGGCTCACGGCAATTCTGGGCGCAATTTGTGGCTTAGCTCTGGGAATGTATCTCGGTCAGGGACTTACAGCGATGTACTCCAGGTTCTTTCATTTCCCAAGCTTCTCTTTCTCGGTACCACCGATTGTCATTCTGACGGCGATGCTTATCAGTCTCTCTGCCGCTTCGATTGCCGTTTTTAGCGGGGTTAGAAATGTAATCCTGCTACAACCGGCTGAAGCAATGCGTCCCGAACCTCCGGTCCGTTATCGACAGACAGAAATGGAAACCCTCTGGACTCTTTTAGGGGTTCGAACCGTTGGCAGGATGGTACTTCGACATCTAAGCCGACGCCCCAAGCGCTCAATTATGTCGCTGGGTGGGATATCCTTGGCGGTAGCAGTACTCATCCTCGGTAGCTTCATGCAAGATGCAATTTACGCCCTATTCGATACACTGTTCACAAATTCTAAAAAGTACGATTTGCAAGTGTCACTGGTAGAGGCTACGGATGAGGCCGCCCGCTTTGAGATCGAGTCGATTCCCGGTGTTTTTCAGTTGGAAGCGATAAGGTCTATTCCCGTTCGCGCTAGCCACAAACAACATCAACGCTTAGTTGGAATACTGGCTAGTGATCCCCCGTCACAACTCGCCCCGTTAGTGACCGTCACTGGCAACAAAGTATCGCAACCTCGCACTGGAGCGATGATTTCTCGCAAACTTGCCGAAGTCCTTGATTTACAAGTTGGTGACCAAATGACTGCTGTGGTACTAGAGGAAGATCGAGAGACTCTAACACTACCGATCGTTGCTTTGATCGAAGATGCGGCCGGTGAGACCATCTACGTCGATCGCCATTACATCTCGCAAATGATGGCCGAGTCGCCTAGGATCAACAGCTTCTACCTACGCATAGACTCGGCCTCACAAACCCAAATCCTTAAAACCCTGGAAGAGATGCCCCGAGTCAGCCATGTGACAAGCACCCAAGACCTGCGACAGAGCTTTCTCAGTACCATTGCCGAAAATGTCGCCAGAATGCGTTCTCTTAATCTAACCTTCTCACTGGTCATTGCTATCGGAGTGATATACAGTACAGCGCGTATTTCAATTGCTGAGAGAAGTCGCGAACTAGCGACACTAAGAGTCTTAGGGTTCTCGCTGAATGAAATTACGCTCATCATTCTTGCCGAATTGTTTATACTCACTCTGCTCGCGATCCCTGTAGGATGGTGGCTAGGATTTCTGCTTTGCTACTCTACGGTTAACTTCTTCGACAGAGAACTATTCAGGGTACCCTTGGTAATCCGACCTCACACCTATGCATTTGCAGCCATCGTGGCTATGACGGCGATGGTGGGTGCATCATATTTTGTTCGTCAAATCCTGAACAAAATGGATATCATCGAAGTTCTAAAGGCGCGTGATTAATGCTAAGAAGCCGTTTGATTCGAATCTTAATGCTCATTGGAAGCGTGGCCTTGCTAATGTTTTTGTATTGGCAGTGGCAGTCTTCTGTTCTGTCAGTTGATACCGGTGCAGTGAGTCGCGGACCTCTTAAAGTTGCCATTGTGGAAGATGGTAAAACCCGAATCAAGGAAAGATATGTTGTCTCTTCGCCACTGGAAGGAACTTTGTTGCGAATCGATCTGGAGGCTGGCGATAAAGTCTACGGCGGTAAAACGGAAGTTGCTGTTCTCCAACCCCTCTCTCCAAAATTGCTCGACGATCGAGAAATAAAACTGGCTGAGGCGAAACGCGAAGCAGCACTACTTTCAGTTCAACAGACACGAGCCAATCGCGATCGTGTATCTCAAGCCTTTTCGCTCGCAGAAAAGAATCATCAACGCGTTTTGCAATTACAAACGAAGAAGTCTATTTCTCAACAGGAAGTGGATATTTCCGATACCGAGTATCGCCTCCAACGCACCGCTATGTATGTCGCCGAATTGGCCGAAAAAATCGCCAATTTTGAACTAGGGCAGGCGGAAGCTGCATTGCTTCATCATTCGCAGGAAACGGATTTAGGCGACACGCCATCATTCACGATCAAAGCGCCAATCGACGGCCAGGTGCTCCGGATATTTCAAGAGAGCAGGGGAGTGGTACAACCAGGAACTCCCTTACTCGAAATTGGTGACTCAGCCTCGATTGAGATTGAAACCGATGTACTTTCCTCAGATGCAGTGAAGATCTCTGAAGGAAACGAAGTGCTGATCGAACGCTGGGGAGAGGAGCAACCACTGCATGGCAAGGTAACGCGTGTTGAACCAGCCGCTTATACAAAAGTCTCTTCGCTTGGAGTCGAGGAACAAAGAGTCAATGTCATCATCGATATCCTCGAGCCACCCGCCCAACGCCCAAACTTGGGAGACGCTTTTCAAGTAGATACGAAGATTTTCTATTGGAAATCAGCTGATTGCTTGCAGATACCGATCGGTGCCTTAATACGCGAAAACGAAGACTGGGCGGTGTATAAGGTGAGCGAAGGCAAAGCGATCAGCACTAAAATCAAGATTGGTCAACGTAATCATGAAGCGGTCGAGGTTCTTGAAGGTCTTGAGCCGGGGGATATCGTCGTAATCTACCCATCAGATCAACTCAAATCTGGCAGCAGAGTGAGGTCAAACACCTCAACTTGATTATTAGCTGATGTTGTTTGTCTTCCAATCTGGATATGCCCAGCGGAACACTGGGGTCGCACAGAGCGTCGTAACAATTGCCATAACTACCATGATGGAGAACAACTCTGGTCCCACGATGCCTCGCTCGCGACCAATATTGAGCAATATCAACTCCATCAATCCGCGAGCATTCATCAAGGCTCCAACTGCTATTGCGGTTTTTGAATTCTCGCCCGCCAACCTGGCTGCGGCCCAGCATGCTCCACCTTTACCAAGACTCGCAGCAAACAACACGACAGCTGCCACGAAGATCAGGTACGGAGTGTTAACCAAATCCAAGCGTGTGTTAAGCCCTGAAAAAGTAAAAAACAATGGGAGTAGAAGACTGACTGTTAATGGTTCAAATTTCTTTTTGAGATCATCGGCTACGATACCTCGCGGCATCGCACATCCCAACAGAAACGCTCCAAAGACAGCATACACCCCAATTCGGTCTGTGATGTAGGATGCCAACATGACCAAACAGAGAATAAAAACCATTTGACCAGCTGTTAACTCACCATTCTTCTGAGCCACGGGTGTAAGAAGTCGCAGCGAGGGACGCAGCGCTAATAACACGATCAAAGCAAAGAGCACGCCACCACCGATCGCTAATACTGCAGTACTCCAATCGGCGTTGAAACTCGAGAGCACAACTGCCAGCATGCACCAGGCAGCGACGTCATCAATCGCACCAGCTGAAATGGCTAAGGTCCCCAAAGAAGTACCTGCCAATCGATTCTCCACAATAATGCGGGCTAGCATGGGAAAAGCGGTAATACACATCGAAGCCCCGAGGAATAGAATCGCTTCCGTTTGCGAGACCTTTTCCGGAAAGAACCCACCCTCGCTCAGCAACCACAGCGCCACCAACGCACCCAAGATGAATGGGGCAAGCATACCGGCCCACGAAACAGCGATTGCCGTTTTTGCCTTGGCCGTGAAATGCTCGACGCGAAACTCCGTGCCGACCAAAAACATATAGAGCGACAGACCAACCTGGCTCACAGAGAACAGTACGGCCCGAGACGCTGGAGGAAACAAAGTTTCGTATAACTGGGGAGCTAAAAGGCCAAGTAGCGAGGGACCCAGCAAAACCCCCGCGATCATTTCTCCCACCACCTGCGGCTGTCCGAAGTATTTGGCGATTCCCCCCACAACGCGGCAGCTAGCCAAAATGATTGCTAGCTGCAAAAAAAAGAGCATCGACAGTTCAAAGGGTGTCATGGAAGTGGGTTTGCCCAAATGAGTGTACGAATCTGAAATTTTATGCTCAGCCGGCTCTTTCAGATGCTACCAACATCGACCATTTCTGCATATTCCGTTACAACAATATTTGTTTCAACAAGTACTCTCTCACTCAAAAAACACCTCTCACTGGGGGTTTTGCGGATAAACACTCGAGTATTTGTATCAATTTTGCCGATTTTAACGCCAAAGCGGTGATCCATCGATAAGCGGCCGACGGGATCGATAGGCCATCTTGGGTCCAAAACCACTACTCAGAAACCGGGAAGCACCCAACCACATAGGACTAATCCGTTGAATCGTAGCTTCCTGTCGTCAATCACGATTGCTCTCATCGTGTCCAACCTCGCTGCGATTGAAGTTCGCGCTCAGACGATTACTCCGGCACCGCAATCCGATATAGCGACTCTTGAGAATGATCCTGCAAGTTCGCGCACTACTGTAAAGACGCCAAAAGCTGCTTCGCTTACGACCAACAACGAAACCGTGCTGGTTGATGCTCAGCTTTTGGAGGATCTTCAGGAGCGACTCTCCGCGCTTGAAGCGGAATCGAATTTTGGAAAGACTTCACACGGACCCATGGATAAATCTGGATCCATTAAACCTGAAGCGATTGAAGCGAAGTCTGCGGAATCGTCATCTAAGAAGAAAGATGATAACAACCCTAACAAATGGAATGTAAAACTTGGGGGCCATGTCCAATTGGACTACGTGAACTGGGCTCAAGCGGAACCTACGATACCAGACACACAAGACTACTTCGAATTTAGGCGTCTGCGGTTGGTTGCAGATGGAACGGGTTACGAAGTTCTAGACTTTCGATTGCAGATGACGCTTGAACCGGAAACGATTGGAGAGACACAACCTGCAGGCTTGGTAATGTCCCCCGACGTGAAAGATGCTTATCTCTCGGCCAACGAAATTCCTTGGTTTGGACGATTTCGGATCGGTAATTTTTTTGTGCCCTTCAGTTTAGAACAAGTTACCAATGACACCAACAATTTATTCATGGAGCGTTCCATTCCTACACAAGGTATTTTTGCCCCAGACCGTGAAGTAGGCATGGCTTTCTATAATTGCACCGATAACAAGAATGCCACGATTTCATATGGGATTTTCTTGGATAGCATCAGCGAAGGGCTGAAAGAAAAAATTGACGATAATCAAGGCTTGAGATTATCGGGACGGGCCACATGGCTCCCCTACTACGACGAAGACAGCGATGGACGCTTTTTGTGGCATACCGGTGCCGGTATCCTGTATACAGACGACCAAGATGGGCGCACACGTTTTCGAGCTCGGCCCCAAATCCATGAGGGACCACGCATCATCGACAGCGGACTAGTATTGGCAGATAGTTTTACGACGGGGAATATTGAAACCGCTCTCGTGTGCGGACCACTCTCCCTGCAAAGTGAGGCATTCCTGTGTAATGTCGACCGACGCAATCACGATTCGGCGAATATCGCTGGAACCTATGTTTACCTCAGCTGTTTTTTAACGGGCGAGAACCGAATCTTCGAACGCTTTGGCCAACACGGAGCGCAGTTCGCCAGAAATGTCCCCAAAACGAATCTCTTTTTAAAACCAGGTTGCTTCGGCCCGGGTGCTTGGGAATTCAAAACTCGCTGGTCTTACTTGGATTTGAATAATTTGGATAGCGGACAGTACAACGATTTGACTGTTGGCTTCAACTGGTACTGGACTGACCGCACCCGCTGTATGTTCGATTGGATCCATCCCTTAACATCCAGCGATGCCGTCTTTGGCAGTACCAGTTCAGACATCCTCGCGATGCGTTTCGATTTTAATTGGTAACGCTAAATAAGGCCTTCTCTCCAATAGCTCTTACATACTCTCTGCATCGAGGAAACCTTTTGCTACCAAGGTATCACTTTTTTCAAATACTCCCTCCTCTGGCCAAGCATGTAAAGATAGGACATCCAGCCCGATCATTTTTATAGTGCAAACCTTGATAGCGATCATTCGGCAATGAGCGTCTCATTTCCCAACTCTTCTGCCTCCCTTTCTTGACGCTCAGATAGGCGAATTTCAGGTATCGTTCGGAGAGATTGAATGCTCCGGTTGCGAAGCTGAAACTTCATCTCTACGATGAGGCCTAATTATTTAGGCGTTCTTCCGGGTGGAGTTGGAATATATGTCGGAACTTTTGGTTAGCCATGTCAGCAAGCGGTATACGACCCCCGCAGAAGACTTGGTGGTGTTGGAAGATATCGACCTGACATTGCGTTCCGGTGAAAATGCCGCAATCATCGGCCCAAGTGGAAGCGGTAAGTCAACCTTGCTTCACATTCTTGGTGCCTTAGACTCTCCTACAGGCGGTACCGTTACCCTGAATGGTATCGACCCTTTCAAACTCAACGCCGATGCGTTGGCTCAATTCCGAAATGAGTCCATCGGTTTTATCTTTCAAGATCATCATCTCCTACCGCAACTTACTGTTCTCGAAAATGTTTTGATTCCAGCGCTAGCTCAAGGCAGACCGAATCGCCAGACCATAGATCGCGCTCGTGAATTGATTTCATGTGTCGGTCTAGAAAAGCGTGAAAGCCATCTTCCGAGCGAATTAAGTGGCGGCGAGCGGGGGCGGACTGCTGTTGCTCGAGCCTTATTGCAACGTCCTAAGTTAGTCTTGGCTGATGAACCAACTGGAAATCTTGATCCAGAAAACTCCAAAATCATTTCCGAGTTACTGATCGAACTACCTCGCAGCGAGCAATCGATATTGATCGTGGTAACCCACAGCCAGCAAGTTGCCAGCGACTCGAGAAAGGACGTCTTGTTCTCGGAGGATGGCAATGAGCGACTCCCTAAGCAGGACACAACTACCACATTCTTTTAGCCTGAGCCGTTTGCTGACTAAGTCGTTGCGATTCAACCTGCTTCCCAACTTAGCTGTAATGGCCAGCGTAGGTGTGGCTACGGCTGTGATCGTCGGTGCATTGTTGGTTGGTGACAGTGTACGTGGCAGCCTTCGCTACCAAGCCCTAGATCGACTAGGTGGTATCGATGGGTTGTTAGTATCTCGAGGCTTTATCGAATCGGAAACACTGGCCACTTGGAATGCAAAAGTACAAAAACAAGAATCAATACAGCAGTTACACGGCTTTATCTTATTCCCACGATCCTCTGTAGAACTTGCCACAGCAGAGCAAACCAGACGCAGCAGCAA
>JAUMAI010000241.1:0-7210 GCA_032116775.1 Pirellula sp.
GTCCCCTTTTTGCATTGGGATACGCACGCCGACGGCCATACAACGTTGAAGAGAATGAAGAGCGAGATTGATCGACCGATTGCGCAGTTGATTCGCGATCTGGAAGCTAGCGGTCTACTGGATCGTACCTTGGTGATTCTGGCTAGCGAATTCAGTCGCGATATGTTGATGGAAGGGCAGCCCGGTTCCGATGCTGCGGATCAAGCGGAGAAAGTGGAACGCTTGGCTGAGATGAAACATTATGGCTTGCATCGTCATTTCACGGGCGGATCAAGCGTTGTGATGTGGGGTGGTGGTGTCAAGAAAGGTTTCTTGTACGGCAAGACGGCCCCCGAGCGCCCATGTATTGCAATCGAGAATCCATTAAGTGTTACCGATCTACATGCGACGCTAATGCATGCGATGGGTATCAGTCCAAAAACTGTTTTTGAAATAGAAAAACGTCCGTTCTACGTTACTGAGGATGGTAAAGGTCTACCGCGTTTGGAGTTGTTCGCGTAATTACGAGTACGATAGTCGGGCGATAGCGAATCGCCGAGTTTGGTCGTGTCTGTTATAGGAATACCAACAATGGGCGGAATCCACCTCAGTCGTCGCCGAGTGTTATTAGGTGCTGGTGCTTCGATAATGGTGGCACCGTGGCTGAGGCCGTTGCAGGCGAGCGATGTCACTTTAGCTGCTAACGCAGTACAGTTTCGTCCTGAAATCGAACCACTGGTACGTCTGTTGGAGGAAACTCCGCGCGAAAGTCTTTTCGCTGCAGTGGCCACCAAGATTCGAGCTGGTACGACATACACGGAGCTATTAGCTGCAACATTGTTGGCTGGTATTCGAAATGTGCAGCCACGTCCAAACGTCGGTTTTAAATTTCATTGCGTGATGGTTATTCATGCCGCTCATCAAGCAACGCTTGCTGCGCGAGACGAACATCGATGGTTCCCGCTGTTTTGGTCCATGGACTATTTTAAACGTTGCCAGGATCAGGATCGAAACGAGGGTGACTGGACCATGCAAGGTCTCGATTCCGCGAAATTGCCGCAGGAATCTGCACTGAGGGAACTACAGTCCGCGCTGGAGCAGTGGGACGTCGAAAAAGGTGACTATGCTGCAGCTGCTGCAGCCAGAACTGCATCTTCTGCTCAGCTTCTAGACTTGTTTGCTCGTTATGGTGCCCGTGATTTCCGGAATATCGGTCATAAAGCAATTTGGGTTGCTGGCGCGTTCCGAACTTTAGAGGTGATCGGGTGGCAGCATGCAGAACCGGTGATGCGAAGTCTAGCCTTTGCTTTGCTGAACCACAGCGGCGAGCCAAATCCTGCTCAGAATGATTTAGCCCCCGATCGCGCTGGGCGAGTCAATCTCGAGTTGGCTCGCAACACACCTGCGACGGCGAGTCTGCAAAGGGAGTCAGGTGATTTTGTAAAGCAGTTTGTATCGTCGGCACGCAAGGACTCGCCGATCGCCGTATCCGAGATGACCGCCAAGGCGATGCGGGAACATGTTTCCTATCAATCTATTTATGAAGGTATGATGCTGTTTGCAGCGGAACTGGTGATGCGTCAGCCAGCGATCGTCCCGCTACATGCCATTACTTCGACCAATGCCTTGCGTTATCTCAGTCGGTCAGTCAGCGAAGATGGACTACGACGTTGGCTAGTATTGCAGAACGCGTCGTTCTTGGGGCACTTCCGAGAATCTGCCGCGGGGCGAGGAGAGTTAGCGAACGGGGACATCTTCGCATTGCAAGCGAATGAAGGAGCTGCAGGTGAGGTGGAAGCGATATTCGAGCAACTAGGAAAAGACAAGAACACCGCTAGTTCACTTATTCTGCAATACGCGCGACAAGGTGGTGATGTATCTAAATTGCTACGACATGCGCGGGAGCTAGTGTTTCTGAAGGGGACTGACTCGCATGACTACAAATATAGCTCAGCTCTTTTCGAGGATTATGGTTATTGCAGCGTGAACTGGCAGGCAAGTGTGCTGGCAGCGGGCAGTCATTTGTTATCGAACAGCCTGCAAAGTGATAATGGTCTAAAGGATCGCTTGGCAGCCGCATTTTCCTGAGGTGATGACGTTTTACGATGGTAAAAAACGAGACGGTCGGTAACTCTTTTTAGTGGTTGCATCCGCGGTCCTATGTTATGCTGAAGCAGTAGTGGCTGAGGCTCTAAAACCCTGCCCGATATCTTTTGAGAGAGCCGATCCCTCTGAACGAGCGTTCTATGGTTAGATGCGGATGGTGCTGGCGATGTCTAAGTCGCATCGACTGCCTCTGCCAATAGATCGACATGAATCAGAGGTATCAAGTCAGTGTCGCTGCGACTGATCGCACGAGAGCCACTTCAATCCCACCTGAAAACTATTTTTCTCGCCTGATGGTCAGTATGTTTATCAATCGCTACATCCTTAGCTTCTGCTGTTTAGCTGCCTTTGGCAGTTTTCTTGAAGCTCGTGCAGAAGATGGAATTGACTACGAAAGCAAAGTCAAAGCGGCGCTTCGTGAGCGTTGTTTTGCTTGTCATGGTCCACTGAGGCAAGAAGCAAATTTGCGACTTGATACGGTGGCGTCGATGTTAAAGGGTGGTGATTCAGGCGCTGCGATTGTCGCGATGGATCCCACGAGCAGTTTATTGATACAACGTATCACTGCGGCTGAAACTAGCCAGAGAATGCCACCTGAGCATGAAGGTGAAAAAGTAGGTGACGAGCTGGTTCAGGATATTTCTAAGTGGATTGCGGCTGGTGCAAACGCCCCGGCCGTAGAGCAGCCTGATCCAGGACCGGAGGATCATTGGGCTTATCAGCCTGTGACTCGTCCTGCGGTACCGGTGTTGGAAAATCAGGCGACGCCGCTTCAGCCCTTGGATGCATTCATCGCTAAGTTACAACGCCAGCAGGAAGTTGTGCCGCAACCGCTCGCTTCGCCTGAGGTTCTGTTGCGGAGAGCTTATATCGATTTGATTGGGCTACCGCCGCCAGCTGCCGAATTAGAGCAGTTGCCCCAAGAGTCTGCAGACGCTGCGACTAAAGATGCTTGGTATGCTGCGATGATTGATAGGCTGTTGAATGATCCTCGGCACGGTGAACGCTGGGCGCGACATTGGATGGATGTGTGGCGTTACAGTGATTGGTGGGGTTTGGGAGATCAGTTACGAAATAGCCAATTGCACATGTGGCATTGGCGAGACTGGATCGTGGAGTCTCTCAATAATGATACTCCCTATGATGAAATGGTTCGGTTGATGTTGGCGGGTGACGAATATCGGCCAGGCGATGTATCAAGTTTGCGTGCCACAGGTTTTTTAGCGAGAAACTATTTTCTATTCAATCGCAATCAATGGATGGATGATACTGTTGAGCATGTGAGTAAAGGACTGCTCGGGATCACTATGAACTGTGCGAAATGCCATGATCATAAGTATGATCCAATCAGCCAGGCTGAATATTACAAAATGCGTGCGATCTTCGAGCCGTATCATGTGCGCATGGATATGCTCGAAGGGGAAAGCGATTTGAATCGCAATGCTCTTCCGCGAGTGTTTGACGGATTACTCGAGCAGCCGACGTATCTCTTTATTCGAGGGCAAGAGAGCAGCCCAGATAAATCCGTGGTGTTGCAGCCGGGCGTTCCTGCGTTTTTGAATTCGAATACGTTTAAAGTTGAACCAGTTTCTTTACCAGCGGTTGCCTGGGAGCCAGAACGCCAGCCTTGGGTCATTCAGAATGCGGTTAAGCAGGCCGAATTGCAGGTGAACTCAGCTCAAGCCCAGTATGACGAGGCTATCGCACGAAGAGATTCCGCGAAAGCGAGTCTTGAGTTGATGTCGAAGGAAGTCAAAGAGGATGTAGCTATAGAAAGCACTGTATTGCTCCAAGAAGGCTTTGCGAAGTTGGATCCGCAACGGTGGACGACAAGCGGCGGGCAATGGGAACTTAAAGAAGGAAAGTTGTTGCAATTGCGAGATGGGCAGCAGAGATCGACACTGCGATGGAGTGATAAGTTACCCAAGGATTTTGATGTTAGACTGCGCTTTACGATCCGCGGTGGAAGCCTTTACCGCAGCGTAGGTATATCCTTCGATTGCACCACTAAAAATCTAGCGATGCCGGCCCAGGCCGATGATAATGAAGTAATGGTCTATGTCAGTGCGTATGCTCAAGATCCAAAGATACAGGGCTCTTATCATGTAAATGGTGCCTACCAGTACCCAGCTGATGCACGAGTATCTCATCCTGTTGAGTTGAATCGATCTTATGACTTGCATTTGCAAGTGCGAGGAGATCTCGTCAATGCGGCCTTGGATGATCAACCTAAATTAGCATGGCGAATTCCCGTTGGTCGTCGAGATGGATTTCTTCAATTGACTGCTTTCGACGTGTTAGCCGAATTCGAAGAAGTTACGATAAGTCCACTCTCGCCCTCGGTGAAACTACGAGAACCTGGAAGCCAAGTTGCTCTTGAGCCGAAAACGGCTTTTGCACAAGCTGAAAAGGGAGCAGAGGTAGCGCAGACTGCGTTGGATTGGGCAAAGGCAGAGTTGGCTAGTATTCGAGCTCGAGGTGAAGCATTAACGAATCAATGGGCAAGTGAAGCGTCTGGTGAAAAAAGTACTGATACAGCCAATGAGTCTATTGCTGCAGTGAGGAAAGGCGAGCAAAACGCTCTGGATGCTAAAGCGATTCGATTAGAGCGAGAAGCGAGTCTAGCCAAAGCGAAGCAGCTATTGGTCGAGAAGGAGTATGCAGCGCTGGTTGCCAGTGCTGAAAAGAAAGCTGCTTTGGAGATGGAGGTGACCAAGGCGCGGGAGGCGGTCACGGCTGCAGAGCAAAAGCTGTCTGATCAAAGTGGTAGTTTTACGAAGTTCGTTGGCACGCGCTGGAGTGCGACGCGTTTTTTCAATTCGGGTGCAGATGATCCCGTAGTGACTGCCCAGCGCACAAGCACTGGTCGGCGTCGCGCCTTGGCAGAGTGGGTCGTCGATAAGCAAAATCCATTGACGGCTCGAGTGGCTGTTAATCACCTATGGACGCGACATTTTGGCGAGCCATTAGTACCGAACGTGTTTGATTTTGGGATGAAAGGTGTAACGCCACAGCAGGTAGAGTTATTGGACTGGCTCGCCAGCGAATTCGTCGAAAGCGGTTGGAGTATGAAGTATATGCATCGTTTACTGATGCAATCTGAAACTTATCGCCGTAGTTCATCTGCCAGTGGAGCGGAGGGGAATCTGGCGCAGGATCCCGATAATAAGTTGTGGTGGAGACGTATGCCACTTCGAATGGAGGCGCAGGTTGTGCGTGACTCGGTTCTTGCCTTGGCGGGCACTTTGGATGAGACACGAGGAGGTCCACCGATTATGCCCAATGAACAAGAAGCATCCAAGCGACGAAGTTTGTATTTCTTCCATTCCAACAATGAGCGTAATCTGTTCCTGCAAATGTTTGATGAAGCTCTGGTCAAGGAGTGTTATCGACGAGAGCAAAACATCATTCCACAGCAAGCGTTAGCCTTGAGCAATAGCAGTTTGGTGTTGGATGCAGCACCGTTGATTACCAAAAGGTTATCGCAGGGAGCGGTTACTGAAGACGTATTTGTGCAGCGGGCATTCGCGGAGTTACTCGGTATTCGAGCGACAAAGGGCGAAGTGGAAGCATGTCAGCAAGCCTTAGCGAAGTGGCGAATGCTGCCGGATGAAGGGTTGGGTGCCGGGACAGGGGAACGCGATCGTGTGATGTTGGTCTGGTCTTTGCTTAATCACAATGACTTTGTCACGCTCAGATAATATTTGCTTGGAGTGAAACTCACATGAACAAGACGGTTAACTCAGCCATGAATGATCGAAGGCATTTCCTGTCGCAGTGGGGGAAGGGATTAGCTGGCATCGCGTTGACTGCGATGCTGCAACGTGACGGTTTCGCCAGTGATTCGAGTTGGCGGCCACCGACGGGTGAACCTCACTTTCGTCCCAAGGCCAAGAGTGTGATCTGGCTCTTTATGAATGGTGGCTTAAGCCATATGGAGAGTTTTGATCCAAAACCAATGCTAACCAAGTACGCAGGCAAGACGATTGCTGAGACGCCTTTCGCCGATGCACAAGATCCAAAGAAGTTAGCGATTGAACGCTTAGTGGTTCCTGATGGAAACGGGAATCAACGCAACACCCTTTATCCGTTACAGATTGGCTTCCGTAAGCACGGTGAGAGTGGAATCGAGGTAAGCGATTGGTTCCCTTATACGGCTTCACAGGTAGATAAATTGGCTATTGTCCGTTCGATGTGGACCACGGATAGTAATCACGGTGCACAGACTCAGTTTCACAGCGGCCGGCATCAAAATGATGGTGATTTCCCAACGCTAGGAGCTTGGGTGCATTATGGACTGGGAACATTGAATGAGGATTTACCTCAGTTCATATCCATGGGGAATCGCGAGTACTGGAACAAGAAAGATGGGCATTATCTTGGGCCCGAGCACGACGCGGTTCCTTTGAGAGTCGATCCCAATCAGCCCTTGGATTTCGGCAAGCCTGCCAGGCCATTTGATGCTGAAAGTCGAAAAATCGGGAGTGACCTCATTCGCGACTTAAATCAGCTTCGGAGCGAGGAATACCCTGCCGATTCCGCGCTGGCAGCTCGTATTGCCTCCTATGAATTAGCTTTCCGTATGCAACGATCGGTACCGGAGGTGGTTGATTTTGCAACCGAGACGGCGGAGACGCAGACGCTTTACGGACTCGATCAACCGCACACACGCGATTTTGGGATGCAGTTGCTCGCATCGCGGCGACTGGTAGAGCGAGGAGTGAGGTTCATACAGATACAGCATGGTGGCGGAGGGGCGGGAGCCTGGGATGCCCATGGAGGTTTAAAAGCTAATCATGGGAACAATTCCCGCGCAGTGGACAAGCCTGTAGCTGGCTTGCTTATCGATTTAGAACGGAGAGGAATGTTGGATGATACCTTGGTCGTGTTTGCGACCGAGTTTGGTAGAACGCCAGGCTCGCAGGGATCTGATGGTAGAGATCACCATATCTTCGGTTTCTCTGTCTGGATGGCTGGGGGCGGGCTCAGGCGAGGTGTGGTGCATGGAGCAACCGATGAGATTGGATTCCATGCTGTGGAGAACCGACATTATGTGACCGACATACATGCCACGATTCTTCATCAGTTGGGACTGGATTCCCGCAAACTCGAAGTGCCAGGACGA
>JAUMAI010000242.1:0-3363 GCA_032116775.1 Pirellula sp.
ACGAGTTCTCCCGAGCAAGCTCAGGGCTTTGCTGAAGGCTTATCAAGCAAAGGCTTCGAGCGGGAGATAAACGGGAGGCAAGGGGAGGGGAAGATAAGCTGCTGAGCCGAGGGGACCCGTCCCGAGACGGACTAGATGGTAGTCCGGTTAGGGGGCGAGAAGGGGGCTTGAGGGATCGCTGATGGATTTTTTTGAAGGGCCGAAGTGGCTCAGCGCATGCGGTGCGCGCCAAGGCGGGAGAAACGTCGCCTGAATTGATTTCTAAACCCTTCTTCCGGGTGGGATCACCGCGCGATTCCACCATCGACCGCCCAATTCATCGCGATCGTTTCTTTAACTAACTCGGGGACAGTCCCCAAGTTTCAGTCCCCAAGTTTCAGTCAACAGTGCTGCGATGTCTCTGTGTCTTGCTTCTTTGCTGACGAATTACCTTTGTTTTGGATGTCTTGGGCGTCGCAAAAAAACAGCGTTTTGGAGACGCGAGAGACAGAGAGGGCTTTGTCCGAAACGAAATCAAGCGGCTCGGGTAAAGAGTCTCCGAGATTGGCCCTAACAGGTTTGTCCTGCGCCGAGATCACGCTTGTTTCGTCACTTAATTCGTTGTCCGCAGCCACGCATCGGCGGATACCACGAAGCATGATTTCCGCGACAGATCGAAAACGAACCGATGCTGGATCGCGTGGCAGTCCGTCGTCGGTGGGAAGAAATGAGAGAGAAAGCGTCGATGGTTCTGCTTCCATAGAAAGACCTGCGAGGGAACCGAATTGGCATCCCTCCCAGATCTATCTATGCAAAACGGCCGCAAGACGTCCCATAACCCACTGGCATAATCCCTCCGAAATCACGCGTGGGACTGGAAAAAGGAAGCGAGAAATTTTTAGCAGGATTCGCGTTAGATTGTATCTTTCCAGACATTGTTTTTACAGAGGCCAATCGCATTGTCTTGGCCGAGGCTATGGGTTGAGTCGCAAACTTTAAGATTGCTACAGGAGACCAAGCATGAAACTCGTGTCTGTTGTTGCGTCGACGCTGGATCAATTCCGAAATCGGGCTTTCCTTGCTTCCATTACGCGGCTTGAGAAGGTTTACCTTCACTCGATCCGCTTCGTCGTTACGAGAAACCGAAAAGAGGAGAAGTTTCGCTTATGGATCCTTGTTCGAGCTCGTGGAGTTGTTGACGCAGAGTTAAGCGCCGAGGCCTGTCTGAAGCAAGTGGTTGGCACTTACGAGGATCTGGCAAATAGTGACGTCACGATCAAGACGCTTAAGCCAAGAGAGGTAACAGTAGCAACACTGTCAGGGGAATCGGCTGAGGTCTTGCGTTTGCTCCATAGCATGCGGCACGACAAAGTTCGGCTCGTATCTACCTTCGAACGCGTGGATCGAATTGGCGATTAGTTTGCATCGTTCGTGGTGTCGCCTAAACTGGTTTCACGAAGTCGCCCATCTGTATCACGAGAATTCAATAATCTCGCGTTAGATCGCACAGGTAAGCGACATTGGTAGTCGGAGGAGTAAAATTTGGATCGTTCATCGGATGAATTTATGTTGCTGCTGACAAAAGCCCAATCGGCGATCTACGCGTGCATTTTCTCATTGCACCCAGATCCGATAGCGGCGAGCGATCTGCTGCAAGAGACCAACTTGACGCTCTGCCGCAAGGCAGAGGATTTCGAGGAAGGGACTAACTTTACGGCTTGGGCTACCCGCATTGCGAGATACCATGTTTTGAACCATCGCCGCAAGTTGAAGCGTGAACAAGCGATCTTTGAACCAGAACTGTGTGTTGTCCAGGAGCAGCGAGCTAACGAATTGGACAAGTATCTGGATGCGTTACACGATTGCCTTCAATGCTTGCCGCCGGCTCATCGCCAGTTGCTTCAAGAGCGCTACACTGCGGAAGGATCCGTCTCTGCGCTAGCATCTCAACAAGGAAAGGCAGTAAGCGCTATCTCGCAATTACTTTACCGAATTAGACAGTCCCTTATGGATTGCATCTACAGGAAAGTTCAGGAGGCCCAGTCATGAGCTCAGCTCACCAGAGGTCTGCTCGTGAACTCATCGCCGATCTATGCGACGGATCGCTCCAGCCAGTAGACGGACCAAGATTGGCACAGTTGCTTCGTGACGATCCTATTCTGCGAAATGAGTATCTCGATCAAGCTATGGTCGATGGCTTATTGCGTTATGAACTTGGAATCGATCGCCCGACGATTCCTAGTCAATTCATCGCCCCTCCAAGAAACAATTTGATAAAGCTGACGTTTGGAACTCTCGTCGTCGCGCTGATGGTTGCTGCCTTTGTTGGCGGATACCGCTGGTTTGATCAGAACAGACCGATCGACATTCCTCTACAGCTTTCCAACCTCAGCTTCGAAAGCGATATTTCAGTCTCTGAAATACCTGTTTTCTATGGATGGTACGGCGACGAAGCGAAGAGTGTAACTGGTGAAGAGGGCCACCATGCACCGCACGGCAATCGGATGCTGCAATTTGTGCGATCATTGCATCAACCATCTAACGAGTGCGAGGTATATCAGTTATTGGATTTGAGCGCAGCGAGCAATATGTCTCGGCGACAGCCCTTGTTCCTTGAAGCGAAAATGGTTGCGAATGCGCGTGCGGAAGGACAGGCAACCTCCTATGTGATCTCCCTAGAACTCTACACTTACTCTGAATTGCCTGCGTTAGTGAACGTTCTAGCCCCAGATCGATTGAGTAGGAACATGAGAGTTTCCGCGAATAAGATAGCCGCTGATTCAGACCCTGAATCCTGGCAAGAGGTGAAGCTACTGATGCCACTCCCAAAGGATGCACGGTATGGAATCGTAAAGATCTCCGCTCTGGAAAGTGGCGAAGGTGCGGATGACAAATACAAGGAAGTTTTTGTCGATAACGTTCAGATTCGAATGACCAACAAGGAAGTTTTCTAAGAAATGACACAGTGTATGGATACAAAGTGGCTCGCGATCGTTTTCTCCATCGCTTTACTAAGCTCATTAGCAAGGAGTCAGGATTTTGCTCCCCATTTCGCCTCATTCACCACAAGCCAGGGCTCTCGCTTTCCAACAAACTGGTCGGAGCAATTTGGTGCCGAAGAACTCTACGATGGTGATGATGTGCCGAGAATTCCTGAACCTATGGTGTTCGATCTCGTCCGCCCCTTGGGAGCGGTTCGTGGCGAAGCTGAGATTAACACTTTGGCTGTGATCCCTCTTAATCGCAGCCTGGGGAATCCAGAGTGGGCTCCGGAGGTCGAGTTTGCCATTGCTGACGGTCTGGCTCTTGAATTTGAATTGCCGTTCGAAGAATGGTCGCTTAAGTCGTACAAGACTGCCGCACAAATCACCTTCGGCAAAGGAT
>JAUMAI010000243.1:0-7422 GCA_032116775.1 Pirellula sp.
AGAACTAAGCTCGGCTGCGGAATCTCACTCCGCTCACGCGCTTCCTGTCCTTAACCAGCAGACCAGATCACAACCATCGACCTCACAACCTAGTTGCGATCATGATCACTCTCATCACCACCACCATCATCACCATCATTCTCACAAAATGAGTTGGATTGGTGTTATGTTCGGCTTAAGTTTACACGCGCTCCTCGATGGTCTGGCAGTGGCAGCCAGTGTTGAAGCTGATGCTCACCATGCAACGCCCGGCTGGGGACTATACGGACTAGGTACCTTTCTCGCAGTTGCGTTACACACTCCTCTCGATGCGATCTCGATCACTGCTTTGATCGGCTCGAGTAACTGGTCGTCGCGCCGTCGTTTTTTAATGGTCTTAGCTTTTTCCGTAATGTGCCCACTGGGCGCCATTCTTTTTTGGCTCGGTTATCGAGCCACTGGTGGAAATACCTCTTGGCTTGTCGGTTGCTCACTTGCCTTTTCATCAGGCCTCTTTCTTTGCATTTCCCTTAGCGACCTACTACCTGAGATGGAATTCCATTCTCACAATCGCTTGCAATTGTCGGGCTCTCTCATCGCAGGCATTTTCTTAGCCTACCTAATCGGCTTGATCGAACCCGACCATGCGCATAACCATGAAGCCAAACAGAAGACTCGTGCGAATGCTGTCAGCACTGATACGGTGCATGATCACGCGGAAATCTCTCCGTGAGTTCTCTTGTTGAGTCATCTCTCTGCCCTGTTGCCGATTCGAAAAGCAATGCTCACCACTGCTCTTCGGGCTGAAAGGCAAGTACGCATGCCAGAATACCGCCGACCAAAATCGCGGTCAGAGTGGCAGCGATACAGACGCGCCAGACAAGCGAAAGCCGATACTGAACCAGAATTCTATCGATTAAGCCTGCACTGAATGGGACTGCTAGGATTGCAGGATAGGCCCACAATGGAACCGTCGAACCGGAGTAGGCCATCGCCAAGGCCGTGGACGAAGATAAGCCAACTCCCAGAATAGGCTCCATCCAAACCGCTTCGCGTTTATCGACATGGAGATGTAAGGCTAATGCAACGCCTATCCCCATAGCAGCGAGAGTCAATATTCCTTCGGCCAAGGATGCAAAAGATTGAGCCGCCAGACCTGCCATTCCTAGCAATGCCCCCACCGCTATCCATAATTGCCAAGCAGAGCCGAGGTTCAACTTCTTTTCTTCTAGCCGATCCGATGCAGCAGCGCACTGGGGACAAGTTGCTCGAATCGACTGAAGCACCCACCAACACCACACTCCACCCAAACCGGCCAGTAACAACCACAGGGGTTGGTAAGCAACCGTGTCATCCCAACCTTTCCCCTTAGGTATCAGCCACCAAGCAAGACTCAGCAGCAACGTCGCACGCAGCAACCAAACAAACGTCGTATCATCACGCTGCGAGGCGCCATCTTTCAAACTCCCTTTCAGATAATCTGACCGGCTCCAAGCTTGCCGTGTTAGGAAGATTCCCAGTAAGCCACAGCCAAGTACGATCCAGGGCAACTTGCGATGGTAATCGTCGCTAGGCAGTCCCCATAAATTGCTGCGGGAACTGCTTACGATCAAGCTGGTAAGCGGAATCATCATGAAACCTAAGCCCCGCCCTAAATGACTTGCAGGCGCGAGCCACTGACTTATTCGCTTCCACAACAACGTCAGTAAGAAACTTACAGCCAGCGGTAACACGAACGCAAACATCAAAAGCTGTAATTCAAAGGACAAGACCTGTTTCTCCTACATCGATGAGGTACTGAAACAAGAATACCCGAAGCCACATTGACTTCGGGTATCACTGTTTTCTGCGTGAAGCGAATTTCTATTTCTTCATTTTTGGTGGTGTGCAACTAAGGTCGAACAGAGTGCTTTAGCGACTGAAGGTCATCGTCGCAGTGATCCCAACTTCCTTGTTGATTTTACCAACGCCGTAATTCATGCCCCACTGAGTGCGGTCGATTTCAAACTTAGCCGTCAAGGTGATAGACGAATCGGTGGCCACAACATCGCAGGGCACCTTCACTTCGGCCGTCTTGCCTAGCATCGTCAGTTTGCCGACGATGACAGCCTTCTCTTCTCCTTCGGGCTCGATCTTCGTGGATTCGAACTTGATTTCAGAATATTTTCTGACATCGAAGAAATCGGCATTCTTCAAATGATCTGTTAACTTGCCATCATCTGACCAAAGCGATGTGGTATCGATCACAATGCTCAGACTGCTCTTGGAGGGATCCTCGAAATCTGCTTTAGCATCGACCGTAAATTTCTTAAAACCACCTTCATGTTTTCCATCGGTTTTCTTGCCGACAAAATCAATCTTCGATTTTTCGCTGTCTAACTTGAGCGACTCAGCCGCTTGAGCAAAGCCACAAACACAAAACAGAGCGATCATACTTCCCAACAACAACTTCATATTCAGCGACCTCTTTCACTCATGAGAAATCATCCAGTGCCAGATATCCTCACTGGATTTGACAAGAACTTCTGACGCATTTTAGCCGGTCTACAAGCCCAACTGTGGAATCAGCCGATCTATCTTTCCAGAATACAAGAACCTGAATTAGTCTTAATGAGGGGGGAATAGCGATTGCAAGCAACCCTCCGATCGACGAAGATAGGGCGGCTGAAATCATACGCTCAAACGAGCCGAAAGTTCACTGAATTCGAACGATTTAAGCGGCAAAATACATCTTCAAACCTCCAGAAGACTACAGGTAGCCCACGAGTGGATAGACGCTTAAGCCCTGAGAAGATGGATCAACCAGGCTTGGCTCCACGAGCCCACGCTCAAGCCCTTGCTGCTTTGCGACGTATCAATTTCCTCAGTGGCACCGCATTCCAAATCCAACGTCAAATCACCAAACTTGCCCCTCCGGAATCCCATCCTCGAATCCGTATTCTTGACCTCGCATGTGGCAGCGGCGATGTACTTATCAATCTGGTGCAACTCTGTCGCCAGAAGTATCAGTCGGTCGAAGCGATTGGCATCGACATGAGCCCCTTTGCCATCGCGCAGGCACAGAGCCTTGCCGTGCAGCGCAAGATTCCGCAGATTGAGTTTCAAGTTGGCGAGGTTCTCAAAGACCCATTGCCAACCAATTGCGACATTATCATCAGCTCACTCTTCCTGCACCACTTAGAAACAGAACGCGTGGAACGCTTGCTCAGCGAAGCTGCTGAAGCAGCTAAACTGGGAATTGTCATCAGTGATTTACGCCGCTCCAAACTTGGTTGGTTATTGGCCTGGGTTGTCGCTCGAGTTATCACGCTCTCCCCGATTGTACGCTATGATGGCCCTATCTCCGTACAAGGTGCCTTTACCACTTCAGAGATTCGAGAGATTGCGGAACGAGTCGGTATAGGTACAGCCGAGATTCGAGATTGTTGGCCACAACGTTGGATGTTGCGATGGAGCAAGACTCAATAGGAACTGCCGATACCGGAATTAGAAATCTCGCTAACTTAGCTTCTCTTGCTAATGTTGACTCGCTGGCATCTTCACCGCGCTGGGATGTCATTATCATCGGTGGTGGTTTGGCAGGTCTTATATCCGCAATCATCTTAAGCCGCCATGGAAAATCTGTCCTGGTCGTTGAACGCAAGGAATATCCGCGTGACAAAGTATGCGGTGCATGCCTTAACGCCAATGCGCTGGCTTCTCTAAAACACCTCGGCCTCATGGCATTGCTCGATGAAGCCAATGCACCCACGCTGAGTCAGGTAAACATTTTCTGTGGTTCGCAAAAGCTATCCATGCCGCTGCCAGCAGGAAGAGCAGTCACCCGATCTCTACTTGATTATTTGCTCGCCTCGGAAGCCCAAAAATCGGGTGCACAAATTCTTCAAAATGCATCCGCTTCGCTTGAATCTCTCGCCTCGGATACGTCCACGCGAAGCGTACGAATACAAACCACAAGCGATACGTTTACCTGCGATGCCAAAGTTGTCATGATTGCGGCTGGTTTGTCGGGGGTTAAAATTGAATCTCGCCCGTGGCGATCCTCAATCAAACCGCGTTCCAAAATCGGAATCGGCTGCGTCATACAAGCAGACCGTAGTAACCTCGAAGCCCACAACATTTACATGTGCGTGCGTCAGCACGGTTATTTAGGGATGGTGAAAGCCGAACATGGACTGCTCAACCTCGCTGCCGCAATTGAGCCTGGTATTTTGAAAACCCCCGGCGGGATCTCCACCTGGATTTCAGAAACATTGCATCATTACGGCCTGGAGCTAGAGACTGAAATTGACCCAAATCAATGGATTGGGACGCCGGCTTTGACCCGTCGCGTCGAAAAACCGTTCGGACCGCGCTGGGTAGCTATTGGTGACTCAGTTGGATACGTCGAGCCTTTCACTGGAGAGGGGATGGCGTGGGCAATTGCAGGCTCCGCTCAAGCAGCTTTTCATGTGCTCGCCGAGATCGATCAATGGAGTGAAAAGAGCGAAACCCAATGGGGCATTTTGCACCGAAAACTCATTCACGATCGCCAATTGGGATGTAAATGGTTAGCCTGGACTTTAAATAGTTCGTTCCGGAGTCACTGTGCTTTGAGGTTGGCAAGCTATCTGCCACCACTTGCCACCTGGTTTGTCCGAAGTATCAATCGAGAATCCACAGTAGCCTAGCCCCCACAGGCCAACCCGAATCCGCGTTAGAGTGGATTTTACTTTACTAGAATAAATGAGTTTTCATGCCTTCACTGATTCGAGCTATTGCAACCGCTGTTCCTGAGCATTGCATTTCCCAAGTCGATGCACTTCGTATTGCTCAACTACGAAACCAACCTAGCGGATCGCAGGAACATTGGATGCGTGCCATCTATGCTAAATCAGGAGTCGAACGGCGCCATAGCGTATTGTTGCACGAATCCTCCGCCGCAAATCTTACTCCTGAATCTCGCCAAACCTTTTATCCCGACAAACAATCTGCGGATGACCATGGCCCAACGACCGGACAGAGGATGAAGCAATATGCTCAAGACGCTCCAACCTTAGCTAAAAGAGTTGTTGACGTAGCTCTTGAACAAACTTCATTACCTCCTTCAGCCATAACGCATT
Source organism: Pirellula sp. (assembly GCA_032116775.1). Lineage (GTDB taxonomy): Bacteria > Planctomycetota > Planctomycetia > Pirellulales > Pirellulaceae > JAFLCP01. Next base: position 5,082 of record JAUMAI010000243.1, read on the forward strand.
TGATCACCGTTTCTTGTACCGGTTTTGTAGCTCCTGGCTTCGATATCGACCTGATCCATCACGTACCACTCCGCCCAGACATCGCGCGAACGCATATTGGATTCATGGGCTGCCACGGAGCGATGAATGGCCTGCGAATCGCCAATCATATTGCCCAAGCTGATTCGAACTCGATCGTTCTTCTCTGCGCAACGGAGCTATGTAGCTTGCACTATCAATATGACTTTCAACCCGATCAAATCATTGCGAATGCTTTATTCGCTGATGGGGCTGCTGCCATGGTGATAACTTCCAGTCAACCAGCAGCGGAATCTTTAGACGTATCGCCAGTTCTGCTCGGCAATGGATCCTTCCTCTTTGCCAACACACGTGACGCAATGACTTGGCAAATTAGTGACCATGGTTTTGCCATGACGCTGTCACCTCGCGTTCCGGAGCTTATTAAAGCTAGCCTACCAAGTTGGCTTAGCCGTTGGTTAGCAACCTTTGATTTGTCTCTGGCGGACATTGAACATTGGGCCATTCACCCAGGTGGTCCTAAAATCATGGATGCTGTAATCGAAGCTCTGGAACTTTCTCCGAATGCAGCGGACTGCTCGCGGGATGTGTTAAAGAAATATGGCAACATGTCCTCGCCGACGAGTCTCTTCGTACTGCAGGAAATGCAAAACCGAAGCCTGCATGGTTATTGTGTCATGCTGGGCTTCGGTCCGGGTTTGGCTGTTGAAGCAGCACTCCTCAAACTGTAGCAGAAGTAATGACCTTATTTGGGCTCACTTGATTTCTTCTTTAATTCTTCCTCTGTAGCGGGAACAATTTTCCCGAAGAGATGGCCACCCACATTATCATGGGTCCATGTGCCAGCATACTTTCCTTTATCGAGCACCACTCGAGATGAGAAGGTTCCCAATCCTGGCAACGTAATATTGTCGAGCGTGATTACAGGCGTCTTGCCAGCCCATTTGACCTCGACTGGTACTGGCACTGACAAATCAACATTCCCGTACTTAATTCGTGCGGTGATGACCCAATAATCACCCTCGTTGGTCTTCTTGACCTTTTCGACGATGTACTCTTCTTTAGGCAGGTCCTGATCCTCTTTCCCATCTACAGTAAAGTTGCCAACCAACTTCACCTTCGTCATCATTTTCTCGAACGATTCATTTAATTTGGCTTGCTCTTCTGTATCAACGACCTTTCCTTCCGGTTCAACCGATTTGTTGACGACCTCTAACTTACGTTCTTCCTGAGCTCGACTGACACCCACCATCAGAAACATTAGCAATGTGACACAAAGCGCGCGATACATAACTACTCTCCTCACGTCAGCTATCGACAAATAGAACTATTTATTTTCCGTGTAACACTACGATTTTCGCAGTCCACGTGGCCCAATCTTCAACAAGTCTTTTTGCTAGAAACCCTGCTGGCCTGCAATCATTGTAGCATTGGTATGCTCTAAATACTTCAACCACAGCCTTATGGTAATGTATCAACTGTTTAAGAACTTTCGTTACTATGAGAGAGAATTAGTCGCTCTGACTATTCAGGTATATCTTACCTTTAGAGCTACCGGCTTTTTTGAAACTCGGTACTGGGAAACATTTTCTGGTGTGAGTGGATTACTGGGACAGCTCGATAGAGATCTTTTTCTACTGGGAAAGAAGCGTCAACACATGCAATCTGACGCCTCCATGGCCCCTTTTTGACCTTCTACTGCATCCATACCAGTTCAGGAGGATTCGGATAGGAGGCGACTACTTCGGAGAACAATTCTTTTAATAGCGACCGCCGCACCGATTCGATCGATCGCTCGAACGGAACATCGCCCTCTTCAACCTCGCCAATTCGAATCAAGTGTACGCCATACGGCGTCTCGATGACTGGACTAAGTTCGTTGGCTTTCAACTGAAATGCGGCTTCGATGAACTTAGGATGCATCGGGCCTTCGTAGACTAACCAACCCAACCGCCCTCCTTGCTTGGCAGTAGCTCCAGAAGAATATTGTTCGCAGGCAGCTGCAAACGTGAGCCGATCACTAACGATCTCCTGACGCACTGCTTGGAGCTTTTCCTTGGCTGACCGACGACAATCGATATCGGTCGCTTGGCAGGAAATAAGTATATGAAACACTTCCAATCGAGTTCCGTCAAATCGTGATGGATACTTATCGAAGTGCTTGCGCAACACTTCATCAGTAACCTCAGCAGCCACGTATCGCTGCCATGTCAATCGCCAATGCAAATCACGCTTCCAGTCCTCTAAAGCTAGTCCATCAGCTGCAGCTAAATCCTTGACGTCCAACTGCTCACCTTCGATGCTTTGTAGCTTCTTCTTGATC
>JAUMAI010000244.1:0-6641 GCA_032116775.1 Pirellula sp.
CTCGCATGCTCGCCCCACTCGGTCTCGAGGTGACGCGCCTGGCGAGCGGGCTCCCGGTGGGCGGCGACCTCGAGTACGCCGACGAGGTGACCCTGGGCCGCGCCTTCGCCGGGCGTCGGCGCGTTGTCTTGTTTGCCGCAAGTCGCGATAAAGATATCCGCACACTGCTCTCTAGTTTACTGAACGCCGCAGATGTACTGGTGCTCACTCAATACCGCGAAAACCCGCGGGCTGCCCAGATTTCGCAACTTCAGGAAATCGTCGCCGAGATCACCCAAAGTCCCGAATTTCAAACACGAAAAAAATTGATAGCTCATACAATTACGGCTAAAGATCCGGATGAGGCTTGGGAGATGGGTCTTCAGTTATGTGGACCAGACGATTTGTTGTGCGCGACCGGATCTTTCTTTTTCGCTGCCGAACTCTTTCCCAGAATCGGTTTGAGACGTTTCGAGCGACTGACCGAAAACAACCCCAGTCCAGATGCTGAAGCTTGAGCTTTGCCACTTAGCTTCCATCAAAATCATGGACAAAAACAGTCTCGATTCTCAGCTTAGAAATAAAATTTTTCTGATGTGTTTCGGTGGTGGACCAAAGGTGTCCCGGGGGTTGCGATCATCATAACAGGCAAAGTGAGATTGGCCGAATTAAATCATTCCAGCCAACTTATCTCTGAGCCCGGTCGTAAGACCCTGATTAGGTTTAAAGATTGATTCGAGCAGCCAGGCAACGCTGCCGCAGTACCCCGAAACGCAAGGAAGTTCTTCATGGCCAAGTATTATGTTCAAAGTGGTACCGTCCGAGCTGTTATTGATGCAGAAAGCCAAGATCGCGCTGCGCTCTGGGTGGTTCATCGCGCCATGCAACAAATCATGCCGATCTACGACGATGCAGAGTTGACCGCACAACAGAAGTGCGACAACGCCATGGTCGAAGGAATGCTCGTTCTTGATGCCCGAATCAAACTTAGCGAAATAGGGTTTGATCGACCTGATTGCCTAAGCTTAGAAACTTTTGAAGTTGTCGCTGAGTGGCATCGGCTGATGGTCGCACTAGAGCGACTGCAGCGGATGCTCGATTCGCAGTAAGTGCGGATCAGCGGACCGCAAGGTCGCAGCGCACGCAATGCTGTACTTCGTTGACTCTAGCTTAGATAGCCGCAACAGTACTAGCTACAGCTGTTGCACTCGCGCTGTCGCAGGGGGGCTGACGGAACCAAGGGCTGCTTGATCGACCAACCAAATCAGACGGCGACTGCCGTTAATCAGTTGAGCTGGATAGAGACTCGAGTTTCTTGGCCCGTGCCATATCTGCTCTAAAGCTTTTGTTTTTGAAACGCCTGACACTAAGAAAACAATCATGTCCGCCGAATTGATCAAAGGAGCCGTAAAGGTAATTCGCTCACAATTCAGCTTCGGAACATAATTGCTCACTACATCCCTTTCGTGCTCTTGTAGTGCGGCCGTTTCTGGGAATAGGGAAGCAGTGTGTGCGTCATCACCTAATCCTAAAAAGATGATGGAAAAACAGGGATGCTCTCCGTTACGCTGGGGCACTACCTGACGAATCGTCTGCTCGTATCGCTTTGCCGTGCCACTTGCATCCTCGATCGAAATCGGCACAGCATGGATTTTGTCTGAGGGTACTCCAGCAGGTTGTAGAAGGTAACGATGGGCCATTCCAAAGTTACTATCCGCATGATCCAGCGGTACATTACGCTCATCGCTCCAAAACCAGTCAACTTTGTGCCAGGTTGTGGCATCTACGTCGCTTCGAGTCATACGCTCAAATAACTTTTTGGGTGTTGAGCCACCCGATAAAGCCACCGTCTGCCGCGATTCGGATCGTGTACTGTCCGCTGATGTGACAACTGTCTGTAATAGTTTGTAGGCAGCCTCTGCTAACTGGTCTGCATCTTTGGCGATCCAGCATTCGATCAAAGAGGTATCGGAGGGGCTTGCAGCGGATTTCATGGCAATCAACTCTGGAGCGTTCTTTTAGATGTGGCAACACACCTCGGTATATCAGAGATAGCCTTAGCGGTCTACCGCCGAACCATCGCTACGTAAATTGCTCAACCTGCGTCTCAGCAATCCGGGTGAAGTCGGATTGTTACTCCCTTTGACTGCGCCATTTGCTGTCGGGTCGTTGGGGATTGGGCCGGTAGTTGATTTGGATGGACCTGCCTTTGAAGCAGAGACGTCCGGCAGGGCTTCTTGAACGACAGGAGCAGAATTCATTAGGGGGACGAAGCGTCGTAAATACTCACCCCAATAGCTTTTCCAGAAGCGATCGATCTCATCGAGTCGAACAGTAAGTGATGGATCGCGGAATGGTTCGCTGGCAGCGAAGATTTCATTCCGAATCAGATTGCGTTCGTCAGGATGTAGGTAAACGTCATAGATCTTTACTTCGTCTAGATAGATCACGCCAGTGCCAATCAAATCGATTTCTAGTCGCACATCTTCAATGCCAGATGTGGGTAGATCCGATACCAAGAGCACGAGTGGAGATGCTTCCCAGCGATCGGAAATCTTCGCGTCTCCAGTTTCGCGTCCTAGCCAGCGTGAGCGTTCAAACCGTGAACCATCTGCTCTACGGCCTATCAGCGATAAGCGAACTTTGGGCTCCGGCATGTTGGGCTCTTTTCGAACCCAAATCTCAGCTGCCAGACGTCCTGTCTGTGTGACTGTAATCGGAGAGCTTTGAACCCATAACGGAACGTTTCCATCGCTCTTGTTAGCTAAGCGGATCGAATACTTGCCACGATAAGCCTGAGAACTCGCTTCTATTTTGGACGACGGTAATGTCGAATGCGTCCAGCCAAGCGGTTCGCCTTTGGAGTCGTACTCTTCAAATCCACCGTTTACGAGAGATTCTAATGGTGCGAGTCGTGTTGTATGAAGCTTGCGTACGCGTTCGCTTAAATCAAAAAGCTTCGCTTTAGCGATATCGATGGCTCCAGGATCGGGAGAATGAGTCCAGCCTTGTATATCAATGGCGCTGTCGTCGATACAAATCGTTTGCCATTCATAAGGTTGAAGTTCGATATCCCAATTTTTACTCTCTCCCCAAGCTTTAGGTATCGCCGTGCTCTCGGTGCTTACCAGTCGAATGATTTGTTTCTGTGGCTGGCGATCCAGTTCGATATGACATGTCTCTTTCCAGGAACTACTGTTGATCGCTTGAATGAAAAACTTTCCTTGATACCGGGCGGTACGCAAACTGACCGATTGGGAGAGTGGAGCACTGTTCGTACTTGGGATCGGTTCGAATTTTACGGGAGGCAATTGTTGCCAGCGGAGGGTTGCTTCCCGCAACACATTCTCGCTGCCGAAGTTTGGGCTCCAGCCACCATGGGCTATGATCCAGCAATCATTATTCAGTAAGTGGTTTGCCCATCTGGCGCTACCGCTGGCATCAGCTGGGAATATCTGTGGGAATGTCCATACTTTTGCAGCCGATATTCCATTGGGCTGTTGTTTTTCTACGGCAGGCCAATTCCGACCTGTAGGTGGTAACAAAAGCAAGCTACCTCCACGTGGGAGCGGTAGCTGATGGTTCGTAGGGGTTTGTAAGTCACGGACCGCATAACTCCATCGCTGTTGCGGTAGTGAATGGAGGGGATATCGAACGTCAGCTTCGAGAATATCGATCTCGGGCAATTTGCTTAATGCAGGCAGGTCTAAACCTCGACTTAAAGCAATATATTCTGGTTGCATCCACAGATCGGACCAATTGATAAAGTCCGTTTCTAGCGGAGGTTGTTTGGCTAAGCCGGCATTCGATATGACCAATCTGAGATCTGAGCGTTCGCTGCGAAGTCGCTTCGCAAGTTGTTCGATGTATTGAGTTAACTGTGTTGCACGCCATTGCATGTACTGGGCTCGCAGACGTGTCTTCACCAACGCTCTTAGTTCTTGGTCGGAGCTTGGGGTTTGCGTGGTCAGGCTTTTCGCAAAACTAGCAAGAGTAGCGTTGTCATAGCCCCAGCGATCACCGCCAAAACTCAGATGGCCGCCGCCTCCCATTTCCAAAACAACGCCACGAAAACTTCGATGTTTCGAGTATCTCTGGACGAGCTCGAGCGTCGCACGTTCGATCGTTCCCTGGATGCTTGGATGCAGAGGATTATATCGGGGCGGCTGGAGCATAAACGCACCCTCGGATCGAATACCATCCGCTCGTGACCACGTTGCACCATCCATGCTTATTAACTCTACGGATGAATCTGGTTCCTGTTGACGATTTACTGCCGTGGACAATGCGCCATCGAAGTGAATGCCCAACAAAATGTGCATTCCTTCCCGATCTAAAATCTGTAGCAAGAGTTCGACAACATCTTTTTGAACAGGATCACGACCGTCAGTAAAGAACATGCCGCGATCAAATTTGGCATTGGGTCGGAGGATTTCACTAGGATAAAGAGATCCACCCTCGGCAGATACAAAAAATATAACACCGTTATGACCTGACCACTTTAGATACTCCACCAAGCGCTGACAGGCGTAATAGTAAGACTGCCACGCATGCATGCTGCGTCCACTGACAGTGTCCGTTACCTCGACGCCGCCGAAGTACTCTGCCAATAGAGGTTTGTCTAAGTAAATAGCTGCTAACCTCGGAGGTGTTACGGGCGTCTCTTCCGTAGTTGATGACGTTGTCGCTTCAGCTTCGATCTGAGGGAGCGAACTAGGCAAATGCTCAGGCCCTGTTTGCAGTTCATATCCCAGCAATGAGAACGATTGATGCCCATCAGGGTTCGTGATCAGTAAACTCGTGGAATTGCTCTTGGGCCAGAAGATGACTTCATGTTCTCCTTCCGTCGGCGCATCACCAGTCTCTTCGCGATTGACTTCCATGCCGGACTCAACCCCAAGTGGTGCTATGAGGCCCTCCCCATTCGTCTCGAGCAAGGTGATCCCCATGCGCATGGTGTTGTTGCTGGAATAGCGGACTACCAGGCGGTGCGGCCGTCCAGGCTTTTGCAGACGCAATGGAATAAGGTACCAGTCACCCGGTCCAAGTTGGCCTACCCCGTGGTTTTTGGGCGAGTCCTTAGAGATGGGACTACGTTTCGGTTGCCGACTGAGGTTGCTCCACCAACTACCGCGACTTCCCATGGTCCGCCAATTGAGCCAACGATTGCGGTCGCTACCTTTACTGTCAGTTGTTGATGCCATCGATTCGGGAAGAATGTCTCCCTGCGATGGTTCCCAACTATCAATCGACTGCCAAGTAGCAGTGGAGGTTTCTGGTGCTGTTTCAGCCAACACCACAAATTGTAAACTGCGAGTGATGATCTGATCGGCAAGCAGATTGCCCAGGATTCGTTTAGGTTTTGCCTGTATGACCACACGATATACTCCCTCCTTCGTCGGAGCATAAAGTGTCGTCAGCGAAGTTGCGTCGAAAGAGCCTCGGTCATCCGTAGTCACTGTTTGGGTGTGGTTGGTGACGATATCACCTGAGGCTTCATCGATAACTTCCAGGTTAAGCTGCAATATCGAATTGTGATCGACTCCCAGATGATGACCTGAAACGGATAGAGCGATAGCTTCTTCCGGCTTGCAAATAAAATGGTCTCGGTCAACGATGATGCGCAACTTATCCGCAGGCGAGCGTTCGATCACCAACGCATTGCCGCTCTCGTCGATTGATGTGGAGCGATTCTGTTTCAGTAGCTCCGCTAGTGTGGCTTCGAGTACAACTGGTTGCACATCAGTTGTAGTGTCAGTCGGATTCGATAGAGAGACACGGACCTTAGTTGTTTCCGTGCCAATGATATGCAATTCGGCGCCACCATAACGGGTTGGCGAACTCTGTGGAATGATCGTCTCACGAGTCGTTTTCGGGATTACCGTGATCGCGCTATCTGCCTGCATGCTGAGAGGTATTGTCTTCTGAATACTTCCTTCAGAGATCGTTATCGCACCTGAGTACGCGCGACTAGAGCCTCCTCCCCAGACAACTCGCAAATGTAGATCGATGTCCGTAGCGCAGTAAGCGACATTCGCGGGTATGGCAGAGAGCCAAACCAACAGACAGCCCCCCAAAAAGGAAGCTAGTTTCATCCATTTTCTCAAACCGATATCGACAACTCGCAGATTCTGTTGAACTGTCGCGTTCGGTCCTCCTTGACCCAAGCTCAATTCTTCATCCCCAGCCATTCAAAATGTTCTCTGAAGAAGACTTACGAGGCACTGTAGCCCGATTCTTCTTCCTCTAATCCGCTGGCATACTATCGCGAAGCGACCTTGCGTGACTACCTTGAATTGGCCCTTGCCGGCCGATTTCCGCGAATCCACCAGCTAAACTGGAGCTTCTCACGGCTCGAAACCTCTTTTTTTGTGCTAGCAAATAGACTTAATTGGGGTCGTGACCGGATGCCTCCAGACGGATTAGAGCGTGAATTGGAGAGGGGTTTCACCGCTAGTTATGGAAAGCTCGAGATCCTGAGCCGATGGTCGGGGACCGGCCAGTTGCTGCATCATTTTTGCCCGAGATGGGTGATGACCGGCCGTATTTCCTAAGAAAAAAATACTTGTTTTCACCCTCCCCTATGGTACCGTTGACATCCAGTTTGACCCGGTGATCCTAAGCGGAAGTGTAGAAATCAACGCTGTTTTTATCGAAATTCG
>JAUMAI010000244.1:6651-10043 GCA_032116775.1 Pirellula sp.
GGATCATAATAAGGTTGGCAAAACAATCCGCGACGAACAGAGGGTTGTGGTTTCTTAGAGATTAAGTTGGCTACTGATTGGAAATGACGAATGGCTCTGATCGAGCTACGCGATGTCTGCAAGATTTATAAATTGGGCGAAGTTGAGGTCGCTGCTCTTCGTGGAGCCACAGCCGATATCGCTAAAGGGGAGTACGTCGCGTTGATTGGGCCTAGCGGCTCTGGTAAATCAACGCTGATGAACACCCTGGGATGCTTAGATCGACCTACATCTGGAAGTTATCTGCTGGATGGCCAAGAGATTGTCACGATGGGTGCCGCTGACCGGGCACATATCAGAAATCGGCAGATAGGTTTTGTTTTTCAAAACTTCAATCTCCTCGTTCGCACATCGGCCGTGGAAAATGTGGAACTGCCGCTGATGTATGGTCCCTTTATGTCCGCTCGAGCCCGCTACGACCGAGCTGTGGAGTTGCTGACTTTGGTCGGACTAGGTGATCGACTCGATCATCATCCAGGACAGCTATCTGGTGGTCAGCAGCAGCGGGTAGCGATCGCACGGGCACTCGCCACTAATCCTAATATCCTGATGGGTGACGAGCCGACAGGGAATCTCGATACGCGTACCAGTCGCGAGGTGATTGAGTTATTTAGAAAGCTCAATGAAGAGCAGAACCTCACTGTGATCCTAGTAACTCATGATCAAAACATCGCTCGCAATGCACGTCGTAATATTGTCCTTCGCGACGGATTGATTATTTGTGATACGACCGATCATGAAGCGGCGTCAAAGGCCATGAAACGCGAGCAAGAGGTATCGTAAGGCGGAGCAGAGCCGCAGTCTCGATTTGCCAAATAACGTTGTAAACAATGTCTACCTGTATCACCGTCGCTGTTATCTCTTGAGAGACACTGCCTCATTACTCGTCCCAGCATCATTTCGATGATGAATATTTCTGCAGGTAGTTCTTGGTGCGAACTTTTTTCAAAGTACTATCGCTAGTCATATAGCGGATGTTGCCAAAGATCTCACGTTCTGGACCCCAGGGGCGATCATAGCGTCCTAGTACCCAAAATATTCCGCTATACGAATTGGGATCGCGGCCATCCAAGGCGTATTTGTTGTTGAGTTCGAGCATGATGCGTAAAGCTTCTTCGGGTGATGCGGACCAATGCAGAATCTTTTTGCCCCATAACATCCGCAGATAATTATGGATGCGACCATCGCGAACAAGTTGCCGCTGAGCCGAATTCCATAGCTCGTCATGAGTCTGGGCATTCTCAAACTGAGCGAGGGAATAAAGATACTGACGTTTGTCTTTCGTATGTTTGTTAAGTGTCGCCCGCGCCCATGCAGGTAGCGAGTCATAATGATCATAAACGCGATCAAGAAAACATTGATTGAAGCCGATTTCACGCCAAGTTAACAGTTGATCTAAGAAAGCTTCGGCCGATTCGCTGACATTCCAGAAACCATTGACTTTACCGTTAGGCTTGGAAAGTTGGTTGACCTTAAATCCTTCATGTTCGAGTAGGCTAAAGAACATTTCATGGGGAGAAATGTGTCCGAAATGGAGGTAGGGAGAAAGGTGGCTGCTACCATCGCTATCGGGATGATTGCGATCTTCGTTGTACTTGCTCCTGCGTTTAGTTAAGAATTCATTCCAGCGTTTGAGGGCTTCCGTTCGTCCACCTACCATTTTCGTGGCAGGGACAGTGTGGTCGATATCAAAGGCTGACCAGTCGTAAGCACCCTTCTTCAGTACTTCGTTGGCCATGGGCCAGCGTTTTTGAATGTCTTTAAACGAAGTTGTGACGGGCTTGAGTTTGGCGGCCAGCAATGGCTGTTGAATCGGTCTCTGTGTAAGCAATTCGGCTACTTGCTTTTGCATAAAGCGTCGATACGAATGCGCTACTGTGAAAAGTTTGTCGCCGAGACGTAACGGCATCAATCCATTGGAGTCTACAATCTCGTAACGACAGGGAGTTCGACTGGCAAACCAGCGAGGCAAGTGTCGCAGAAAGAAACATGGATACTCATCACCTACTACCACACAGGCGCGCTCGGCCATCGCTTCGATCAAGCCAGAGCCATCGCCTCGCTTTTTCTCTAGGTATGGATAGTAAAACGCATTGGTGGATTGGCAGCCGGCCGCATTGTCGCGCATCCCATCCACAATGAATTGATGAAGTCTATCACTTGCCCAGCGATAGCCGACGCGTAGAGGCTCGAGAATGACCAGAGGTTTGTCGAGCAGTTGTGCCCAATACACAGCCCGCTGTAAGGCATAATTTGACTCGACCCTTCGAAAGGCTGTCATCCAATACAAGATGTACTCGCCATTTCGATTAGGTTGCGAATCATGTGGCGCGGTAACTCGAAGCTCAGGCACATCTAATTGCGAAATCGTGGGACTCATAAGGCTTTGATACTTAAGGGAATGGTGGCCTAGTGTCGAGCAAGTCTTCACTGGAGATTGCCTGAAAATCATTTGCCTCTAGTGCTTGCTTACACGGGTTGAGGCGACAGTCGGTGACCGACACGGAACTATAGAAGATTGGCTAGAACCGGTTCAGACCACTGCCGTCCAGCACGCAGAGTAGGTAAGTGAAGATCTCGCTGTTCCTGCTCGCATCGTCGGCTGAGAGGGAGTATGTTAATAAAGATATCGCTTGCTGTCCTAAGCGAGGTGGTCTGCGATCGTCGAGTCCAAATCTTGTTTTTAACGTTGAAATACGGCCTCTATGCCTCCCCGACGACGAAGACGCCATCCGAATTGGCCGTATTTTTTTGCGACTCTAACGCTGGTCCTGTTCCCGTTGGTGTACAGTGCCGTGGATGTGTTCTGGAAGTACCTCGAACGGCCACGCTCTTTCGGAGGACCAGGTGAGGTTATTGGGTCGATTTTCGAGGCCACTGTGATCTTGTGGGGCTTTGCGGTTGGAGCCTGCATGGGGAGTTTTCTCAATGTGGTCGCTCTGCGAGCTCCTCGCGGCGAGACGATAGGGGGTAGTTCCTATTGTCCGTATTGTCATTCTTCCATTAGGTCGAGTGACAATATTCCAATTCTGGGCTGGCTTGGGCTCCGTGGCCGCTGTTACGCCTGTCGCCTTCCCATTTCGCCAAGGTACATGATCATCGAGATCATTGCCGGGGTTCTGATGGGGGCCATTGTTTGGGTTCAGGTGATTCACGGTGGAATCAATCTTCCTTTAGATGGCTATATAACCGGTAGTCCATCGCGACTGGTTTTACGCTGGGACACACTGCTGCTTGGCCGCTCGCTGTATCACATTCTTGTTTTGCTCTACCTGATGACGTGCGCTTTGGTGGTCGGTAATCGATTGCACTTACCTGGGTCGATGATTGCTACCGGATGGATTCTCACAGTC
>JAUMAI010000245.1:0-1996 GCA_032116775.1 Pirellula sp.
GCTTGCGGGTGGCGCTGCCGGTGGAGCCGCTGGTGCGCGCCTGGCTGCGCCAGTTGCTGTCGCCCAGCCGCCATTTCATAGGCTGGGCGGCCGCGTCCAGCCATTTGCCGGGATTTATTCCACCTACATGATCCCCAAGGCCGAAGATGATAAGGTCCGTTACTACTGGCGCGTTCTCGCTGAGTCTGCGGGCTACACCCCTGCTCAGCTCGATGCCGGTGGCCTCAAGCTCAGCCCCGAAGCCTTCAAGGGCCGCTTGGTTCACATCCAGTACTCGCCCAAGGGTGAGGGTCAGCAGTACGATCGTACCGAGTATTTCTCGGCGACCGAATTTGCCTCTCGTAAGGCTTCCGTGAACGTTGCTTCGACGGCGTCTGCTCCTGCGAAGTCGGGTGGTGACACGGTGAGCAAGGGTGACATCTTCTCCAAGCTCGGCATTAGCTGATTTTGGTTTGATGAAACCGGCGGCTGGTTGCCTTGGGTAATCAGCCGCTTTTTTCTTTTTGGGAACAGGAGAACAACATGTTTATCATCGGCCAAGAAAAAAAGATTGAAGAGCTTCCCCTTGTCGCAGATCACGAACTGGATGGGTTGCTTGCATTTTTGAATCAGCAGATCCAGCAAGGCACACCTCTGGAAGTGCCTCAAGCAATGCCTTTGCGCGATTTGGGGCGTTTGCTGAAAACTGCCGTGCATTATCGAGATGAATTGGCTAAGACCAAACAACAAGAAACGCAGGCTCAAGAGGAGCAAGATCTTCCGAGTCGCGTGATCATCCCCACTTAATTCCACGGAGGAGGCTGTAGTGGAAATCAAAGAAGGAACATGGGTACGGAAAGGTGATTTCCACTACTATATCCGTAAAATCGATCTTCGTTCTGTTACGTACACCCGTCACGGCGGCAAGTTGGGCTCATTGACGAGTTCCATCGGCCGGGTGTCATTCGCTCAATTGGTAGAAGGAGGCGAAACCGTACAGCCTCCGAATGTTGGAGTCTCCGATGAATGACACGCAACTTGCGCAACGTTTGGAATCCATGGATCGAACTTTGTTCATGGGCCTCAAGTGTATGACGGTTCTTTTGGAAGACCTGGAATTGGCGACTCGAGAAGATGTGTCGCAAGAAGAACGCGATATTGCTCGTCTTCGTATTCGTGAAATGATCAGTTCCCTCAAAGGAATGTTCTAATTATGGCGAAGTACGACCCTCGAGCGCACGGTGCTCTGTGCGACCGTTGTCCACTCAATGGACAAGACTTCGTAGCTCCAGAAGAGAGCACGATGTCCCCGATGGAGCGGATGAATCAACCTGCGATTGCTATCGTAGGTGATTGCCCTTCAAAAGTCGAAGCCGCTCAGGGTCGTATGTTCGCAGGTCCTGCTTGGACTGAAATGGATAAGGCGTTTCGGATGGCGGGCATTAAGCGCAGCCAAGCGCACATCACCAATGTGATTTTGTGCAATCCGCCAGGAAAAGACTTTAAGACATTTCTGCAGAAGCTCTCGAAGTACAATCGTACAAGGCCTGCGAACGAAACCGCGATCCCCTCGCCCATTGAGTGTTGTGCACCTCGCCTTGAAGGGGAGTTGGATAACTTTACCAACTTCATCACGATGGGGAAAATCGCGAATCAAGCCGTTACGGGAAGCCCCGCGTCGATCATGTCCGTACGCGGCGCTCTGATCGACTTGGAAGAGACTGAACGGACAAGACAACGTCGGGTCATGCCGACGTTACCGCCAGGTCTGCTTCTGCATCAGATGAAGTATGCGCATGTCTTTCGCAACGATATCGCGAAAGCCGGTCGTTTTTTCCGCGACGAGGCTAAATTCGAGCCTCCGAAAATCCTTTGGCATCCCAAAGCAGCCGATTTACGCGAATTCCTTTACCGACCTGGTGAGACCTACGCCTTCGACTTGGAAACCGACGGCATCGATAATCTCACCACAAAGATCCGTTGTATCGGTATCGGGAACGGAAAAGAAGTAGCGCTC
>JAUMAI010000245.1:2006-3133 GCA_032116775.1 Pirellula sp.
GGATTATTTCCACGACGAGACCATCCCAAAGATTGCGCACAACGGCATTAACTTCGACGCCGTTGTCTTGTACAACCAACTTGGTGTACGGCCCAAGAACATCATCGACACGATGCTTGCGCATAAAAGTGTCGAGTCCGAATTACCTCACAGCCTTGCTTATGTCGCTTCCATCTATACGGATGTCACGAGCTGGAAAAGCGACCGAGAAAATCAGAAATTAGCAACACACGCAGAATCCGACGAAGCACTGCACATTTATTGCGCCACGGACGTAGCGGTCACCCACAAGATTTTCCCTAAGCTGTTGGAGACCGTTAAGCTGCGGGGTCAAGCGGAAGTTTGCAATCTGGATCATAAAATCCAACAAGTGTGCGCTGAAATGCACATGGCCGGGATGTACGTCGACCAGAAAGCGCGACTCGACATTGAAATCAAGCTGCTGAAACGACGCCAGGATCTTCTGAACGGTATTCGCGAACGTCTGGGAAATGATCGTTTCAATCCGAATTCCACTGACCAGATGCGTGACCTTCTGTTCGGGAAATGGAAGCTAACGCCGCCGCTCGAAGAAGAAGATCGTTTTACAAGTTCCGGTGATCCTTCTACGGCGGACTTGATTCTTCGTTCTTTGCTCACGGAAGAACTGCCCGACGATCAACGCGAAATTATCAAGCGTATTCGCTATTACCGTAAAGTGATCAAAGTACTTGGTACGTACGTCACCAAACTCCGACCGTCCAATGTGCGTGTAGAAGACGACTTAGGCTGGGATGACGAGGACGAAGACTGGATCGATCGAGAAACCCGAAAGAAATACGGCCTAGAAAAAACAGGAATCGTCAACCCGTTAACGGGGCGTATGTATCCCGGTTATTCGGTCGGTACACCTGTAACCGGCCGTCTTTCCTCATCGAAGCCCCTCAATGCTCAGAATTTTCCGAAGACCCTACGTAAAATGGTTACTGCCGCCCCAGGTCACGTACTGGTCGGAGCGGACATGGATCAGTTGGAACTGCGTATCGCCGCTGCTCGATGGAACGTCGATCTGTATCTTCGTGCCTTCGCGGAAGGAAAAGACCCTCACTCTATGACGGCTTATGCGGTGTTCGGCGATGAGTTCTGTA
>JAUMAI010000246.1:0-2473 GCA_032116775.1 Pirellula sp.
CTGCAAAATAGTGTCGGTTCGCAACTCGACAATAACTAACGTCGGTAGTCCCTTCGAACATCACGTTGCATTTGACTAGCTTCCAGCCCATACGCCGCCCATATTCCCGCACCAAGTCGCCTGGAGCGAAAGCCGGGGAACTAACGCCAAGAGTGCTTGAGACTCGCCGATTTCTCATTGAATCTACCTCACTTCTTGACTGGACTGATGAAGGGGCCGTTGTGACCGAAAGTGATCACGCATTGAAATCTCTCGCCGACTTGCATTCTCGGCTTGTTGAACTGGCGTGGCACAAAAGGAATGTGCTCTCGTTGGAGATTTTGCACTGCCGCGTACGAGCGAACCTCGTACTCTTTTACTACCACAGCACTACAAATTTCTGGGTCAGAAGAACCTCGTTTACATAGCAATTTCAGCCGGTCTGGGATTGAAACAAAGACTTCAGAATTCTTTAGGTCGATTCGAAGCCGCTTGAACATCTCGCTTCCCTCACCGACCCGACCAACCTGGTAAAGCAGAATGGCATGTTCAAGCCGAGTTTGAAAATCGGTTTTTGGACGTTCCATGGAGAATTCGTCAAGCAGTTCAAGTTGCTTCTCGAAATCGTAAGGGCTTCGAACACAGACAAGATCGTATGCAAGTCGTAAATCTAGCCAGGTTCTCTTGCCAGGGGGGATTTCTCCTAAAACTAGAAGTGCCCGATCGATCTTCGAGGGTGCCAACTGCTCGATGGTAAAAACTTCCCAGTCAGCCAAGCCCTCTCGTAACGTCAACCAAGCGTAGGCCGTTATCCCGACGCATTCACCTCTGTCTCGCATCTTCGCAATCTCGGCGCGAGCAGCCTCCCCTGTAAGAAGCTGAAAGCATCGCAACAAAAGACTGTTAAGTTTAGATTGACGTTGCTGTGCCGAATCAAGAGTCAACGCTTGCCGCAAGTATCCGAGTGATTCGCAGGCCAATGCTGCGGCATACTTCGGCTCCTCGGCAATAAGCTGCTCGGCCCTTTGCAATTGATCCTGAGCGAGAGTCTCCAAAACGTATGAGTTGTTTGAACTAAGCGATTGCGCACGACGTATACACTCGGTTGCTTTCTCACGAAAATTACCTGCAGCGTCCGAATTACCCTGCTTGAGTGCAAGGTCCACAAGATCTTGATAGGTCCGTGCGAGTGAGTTCAATAGATTCAGATCACTATCGTCCTCGTCGGTCGCCTCAATGTGATCGAGAGCGTATTGCAAATGCTCTATCGCTCCTTCAAGCTGAGATGTTTTTTCATCGTTTGAAAGAGGGAAATACTCTTCGTCCGCAGCGACGCGTCGTCTAGAGATAGCTACGTGATGATTGAATGCTCGGCTCGTTTCCCAAACACGTTCAGACACATTTTGAAGTATGTCGAGCACCCGCTGCCATTCGACAAAAAACTCGCGATTCCCGTCGCGATCAAGCTTCAGGATTGTTTTCGCAAATTCAACTGATAATGCTTTGAATTTTTTTTGACTGAGCAGCGGATTACACGCGATCTCGCGCAGCAATTCTAGTCTTAATGCGATCGGATTTAACACATCCGTCTTACCGATGTCACCGAGTAGCTCTCTGTCACGAAATGCTAGATTCAACAAATATCTTGCAACTTGGACGTGCCCAAGCATCCATTGGCGGTCGGTTGATGACGAAAGTCTTACCAATCCTAAGGCGGGCGCAGTCTGTCTTGCTTCATCAAGAAGCACGGAATATGGCAGGTCGCGATCGGGTGACGACGGCATCATGTCTTCCGGATAGCCAATCCGTTCAACCGTAGCAGCAGCGATTCGAAGCAATAAATGTTTTAGGTCTTGATCAAAGTTGGCTGACTTAAACTGTGAGTAGAGCCAATCCTGAATTGACTCGCCAAGATTAAACTGTCGCTTTAACCAAAACTCTAGTGCAATCCAAAACGTAGCTACCGATGCACCAAAATCACCAATGCGTGGTTGATTGCCTGTGTGAAACTGCCGCCATTCTGAGTCCGAGCGGTCGCGTCCCTTGGGTTGCAAAAATCGATTTAGGTGATCACCCAAGGACAAGACTTCATCTTGAGTTAACATGTGCTGTAAGCCAGTGTCTAACTCTGACGTGACCTCTGGCGGCATAAGATCAAGTACATCAGGATCAACTACCGCTAAGACCACTACCGACCTTCCACCTCGTTCAAACGACCGAAAAAAGCTGATCAACGTTTCGTGATGGCCTCGCCAGTGTTGCGCGTCAAATCCCAACAACACGGGAGTCTCAACATCAGAACTATCTTCTTCGTTCAAATCATCAGCGTCTCGACGAAGTTCAAGATCTAGTTGGTGAAGTGAGAAAAGAAAGGCATTCAACTCGTGAGCTTTCGGTTCAAAATCAACTGCCTTGGCTACTAGTGTTGGGTACCCCTCTCTCGCGGCAGTGAAACATAGGTGCCGCAGCATGGTTGTTCCTCCCGCACCTGGCT
>JAUMAI010000246.1:2483-14912 GCA_032116775.1 Pirellula sp.
GTCCCTCGCTCGTGC
The DNA here is from genome assembly GCA_032116775.1 of Pirellula sp. Lineage (GTDB taxonomy): Bacteria > Planctomycetota > Planctomycetia > Pirellulales > Pirellulaceae > JAFLCP01. The sequence continues at coordinate 2,499 of JAUMAI010000246.1, forward strand.
ACTCGCCGGAGGAATTTGCTTAGTTGCAACTCACCATCTCGGGTGCGAGTCCAAGGGAGTCCAGCGGCATATGGCCGCCAACCTGTTGATGACCGTTGAAAGAAGGAAGAGATTTCATCGTCCGATAGCTCGTTCGGTAGAATTGATTCAAAGAACTTCTCTTGGATCAGCTCGTAACGATCCAAGAGTGGCTGATCGGGTCGTTCGCAGCTAGTGACATCGACGACCTTGATTGTCTTCTTTCGATCCCTTATCCGAACGAGAAGTAAATCCTCCGATACAGCAGCATGAATGTCTCCAGCCACCGTCTCAGCAAATCGGATTGGAGACTGTTCAACTACAGTGAGGGCTGAAATCGAGTATTTCTTTACGAATCTGTCTTCTAATTCGTCGATTTCACCGCTGTTCTGTGTTACGAAAACAACGCGAGAGCGAAAGCCTTCGTCCCAAAGCTCGCATAGATTGGTAATTGTTGACGAATCCCCGGAAGATACTACGACGAGCATAGTTGGCTGTGCCGCCACCGCACAATTTAACATTGTGAATCGACGCAAGAATTCTTTTTGGGGTGAGAGCTTTGGACGCTCGAGCGGATCTTGTGATCCCTCACGTCCATTCAACAAATAGACTGGAAGGGTTCTTGTTGGAAGCAGAGTTTGCTCGGGATTTGAAGCAATAACATCGAGGTAGCCGCGGCGTTGCACGAGTAAAGAATTGTCTTTCCATTTGTCCAGTTCCGCTACAAGTTCAGCGGAATTGGATTCACACAGAACAGATTTCCAAGGAAGTGCAACTAATTGAGCGATTGAAGAAACCTGATCCGTCGAGTCCCCTACTCCTGCGCCTAGCCAAAGTAATGCATCCCGAGAAAGCAGCTCGGTTTGAAACGCTGAGTCAATTTGGGATTGTCGAATTATGCCTGCAATAATCTTTGCCATATGTGTCTTCCTCAAATCCTCATTCCGAACAATCCACCGGTTTCGTTCTCGTCGCTCAGTTGAACTGGGTTCACGAAGCGGTCGAACTCGAATTCTGGTTTGAATTCGTTGCGGGGGACTTGGTCTGAGTTCATGGTGATGATGTATTGGAATTTGTGTTCACGTGATTTTGCTTCGCCGATTTCGATGGCCTTGGCGACTTGTCGAGAATCCATGCCGTCGAACAAATGGCTGTCGTGGATCAAGAACCCTGGGCCACGGTTGCGTTTGGCCCAGATGATCGACAACATCATGTCGAAGCAGAAAATCTGCATGTTGCGGATACCGACGCTGCGGCCACCTTCTACCTTGATCTTGAAGGTCGGGCCGTTGTCGCTGATGTCGACTTCGAGGCTTCCTTCATGGTCAGATATTTCACGCGACAATTCTTCGAAGATCAAAATCGCTTCGCGGAGGACCTCTTCGTGGTCGTTGTGATCGAGGGAGATGCGCTGCTTTACCTGCGCACGCTCAATGGTGAGTTCAGTCTTCGTGGATTCGAGTTTGTTAGTAACCTCGAGTCGGTTCTTTAAATCGTCAACGAATGAGAACAAGCGAGAGCGTTCTTCTTCGAGCCTAACCATCTGGTCGATCGCCCCGTGCGATGACAGCACTTTCATGATTTCACGTCGGCGACTGTCCAGTCCCTGCGCCTCTCCATCACGAACAATGAGTCGCTGTTCGGCCGCTTGGATTTCCCGTTCAAGATGAAGAAGTCGGTTCTTGATTACTCGTTCATGAAACGCCTGAACGTCTTCTATCCGTTTGCGCACGAGATCGGGCAGAACAACACTGGCTTCCTCGTACATGGCAAGCACGTCATCGGCTTGTACGGGCTGTTCGGCCTGTAGTTGTTGTTCAATTGCTTTGACACGCTGGCGATCGAGTGTGTTGGCGTTTGCAAGCTCTGACTGACGCACAGCGATCGTCGAAGCTTCCTTCTCCAGGTCGCGATACTCAGGCAAGACTTGAAATTCGCGGAGTTCTTTCTCGAGCCGCTTTAAATCCTTCTCGGCAAGAGCGAGCTTCGTTCGAAGTTCACCAGCCTTGCCGACCAAATTACCCAACACGCCCTGGCTGGAGTTCCGCTTGAGGAGCTTCAACGTCTTCTCTTGATCTTTAATCTCCTGCAGCGCTTGCGAAGGCTGCCAATCCAGTCCGAGAAGATGGGACAGATTGACTTGTATGTTCCACGGCTGCTGAGTTGAGTAGTACATCTCCGCGTGTTGGAACCCGCCCTCAGGCTCAACTCTTGCAAAGTAGGGAAACATCGCTCTGAAGCTGGGCGAGTACTTACTTGATTCATTGACGTCGAACATTGACACAGCCAGTGCGGCGGTCCATTTTTTATTGGAAAACCAAGACTCGCCAGTCGTCGTATCCACAGTCAGTTGTTCTGGCCACTCAGATAGGTTGGCATCGACGTAGATTTTGTTCGGATCGGAGCCGCCGCGACGCGCGGTCATGCGCTGGCTGCCAAGATCGAATGTTAGCGAAAATGATTCCTCGATCAGCGATCCATACTTGAAGATGGACGCAGCCGGGCAACTGGCCCCCATCAAGAAATGAATGATCGTAATGAGGCTTGTCTTACCAGAGCTATTTCGTGTTTGGCGGTCGGTTGCACCCACGCTCTTTTCAGCAAGTACAACATTCAAGCCGGTGTTGAATCGGAGCGTTTTGAATGAAGCAAGCGAACTCGAGATTTCGTGAATCATGAGACACCTCGTCGTACGATTCGCCCACGATCGAAATCGATAGCTTCGAATAAGAAGAGCATGTCCAACGTCAGTACGAAACGATCAAATCCAACCTCGTATTTACCTTCGTTACTTCGAGCCCCTCGAAACTCGTCCCACAATCGAGATACCGTCTTGGACTGATCCAGTAATTGCAGAATCTCCCCGCCGATGCCAATCAAGGCCCTGTCGGTCTTCAAATGTTTGGAGGGAAGGATCATGTGGTTTCGAGCGACTCGGGTGGATTCTCAAATATGTCGCAACTATCGAAGTAAAACGCTAAAACAGTCATGACTCCCGCAAGCTTGACCGGTTCAGACGCGAAGACTTGGCCGCCAGCAAACAGCCAAAGCTCATCGAAGATCTCGTCGGCATCGAAGCCAGCGTCACGATGCGTTGCGTACCTTCGGCGAAAAGCTTCCGCGATCTCCTCAGGCTTGTCCAAGTTGGGCATTGTGGCGAGATACGATTCTACCAGCCCTTGCTTCAGTCGTCCTTGCTTGACGTAGTTTGCCCTTTCTTCAGATAACTCGTTGAATTCCAACTTTCGCGGACTCGGCTGATCAGTCGGCGGAAACGGCGAAGCCTTTTCGGTTGCCAAATGTTCAATTACTGGAACGATATCCTGGTAGCATAGGTCTTCAAGTAGCTCGAGCGTTGGCGCGGTTCCGAACAGTTCAACAAGTTCGTCTTCGGCAAGTTGCTTAATCTCGTTCCAAATGGCAGTGAATTCCCAGCGGCGAATCTTAATCGTGGGATTATCAGCCTCAAGCTTGGCGAGCTCGGTTAATGCTTCGTGAGGTAGATCGTCTGGATCGTTATGGACGAAGATCCATTCTTTCATCTTGAGCTTCTTCTCGGCAAATGTATCCTTGGCGTGGGCAAAATCACCTTTGATTTTGTTCGCCATCTCGATGGCCGTGTACTCGCGCGGTGCGAAGACCTGATAGACCGTCTGCGTTGAGATTCGGTAGCCATCGAGCCCTCCGTCTCCTTTCGAAAGACGGATACGAATAAAGTCGTCGCAGTATCGACGAGTCATGATCGCGCCCAGCCACTCTTGGAAGGCCGTTCGCTTGTGCTTCCAAAAGCCATTCTCAGCGGCGACGCGATAGTGGATTAGTTTCACAGGGTCCATCAGACACCGTCCTGGTCTAACAAGGGAGTTGGCTTGGAAGCGCCTTTGTTTTTTGTTGACTTCTTGCGAGTGGCTTTGTTGGAAGTTTTCTTGTCTGCGGCAGCACCTGATCGGCGTTCATCCGCAGCTCGCTGTTCGTTGAGCTCAAGTAGGCGTGCGAGAACTTCGTCACGGAATTCATCCGGCCAGCGGAGTCGCCAGGGTTTCTTGCGGCGACGAATCGAGGAATCTTGGGAGCCTTCGTCTTCCTCGACAAAATCCAACAAAAACTCGCAGTGAGCCGCATCCGCGAGGTCATCCCAACCGTAGGCTTTGAGTACCGTCTTGTCCATCGCCGCGTGGAGTTCCCGCAGATGTAGAATGTCGGTTGACTGTTCGTGCGGGTCATGGAAACGGTTGTACGTTTTCGTTAGCCCTTCACCGCTGTCAACCATTCGTCTTGCCCGTGACACAAAGTATTGTCGTCCCACTTCTTCAATTTCTGGGGAACTGATATAGCCTGAGGGAAAAGCAAAAGTTTCGAAGCAAACCGACGGTGTATATTGCAAGTCATCCTTCAGTGTCGAACTAAAAAAACGAGTCCAAATCTCGTGAACGCGACACTGAATGACAGCGAACGGAGCGTACGCATCATACGGAAAGACTACGATTTTTTCGTTCAGGACAATTTCACTTGGCATAAAGGTAAACGCGAACGCATTTCCAATTCGGGAGCACGCCAAAACACGGGCCATACCGCTGATTGCAGCGTTTAATTCAGGACGAGGCCGCAAGAAGTGCCACCAACGTCGTCGACCATATTCATCCTTCTGAACGTCGCGTTCCGGCTTCACTTTTACTTTTATAACTTCCAGTAAGTCAGGGTAGTCTGCGGCGACAGGGGAAGGATAATCCTTTGGCACAATCCCCTCGCGTAGCCACTTGGCACGAGTTTCGTAATCTGCGTCAATCCAATTCTCGTTAAGACTCTCCTTTCGCAATGGCCAATCGACAAAGTTGATCACAAATCGGGTTGGTTCATGCGTAGGGCTATCATTTACCTCCTCGCCGCCGATATAAGGAAAGATCCGCTCGGCATTCGCTGAATCGCGTGCGATAAGTTCTCTCATCAACGACAATGGGTTTGCGGATGATTGGGTTGCAGTGTCGTCAAATGTGAATCCCATTCCTAAGAGATAGCTTCCAATGAAACTTTTTCCATCATTTGAAAGGAGAGTATTTGGATCGTTGTGTCCGCCAGCATGAAATAGAAATGCGGTGATTGTATCGACGCGTTCGCCATCAAGTATACATTTTCCGAAGTAATCACCTTTCACTACGTTAACGACGCTTACTACAACCGCAGCTAAACCAGGCCACTTGAATCGTCGACGAGCTGAATAGACTTCACCACCATGTGTGCAAATCCAACGAAGGCCGGTGTAACGAGTATCACCCTGTCCAATCGTGTTGGTCGCAATTAGGCCAAAGGTTCCACCAACACGGATTCGTTCGAATGATGCTCGGAAAAAATGTGCAACCAAATCAGCATTGCCATGAGATTCGGCGTGGAGATTTTGAAGCCAATCAAGGTAATATTCGGGATTGCCGTTGATCAAAGTATTTTTCCCGGCGAACGGTGGATTTCCCACGATTGCATCGAAGCCAGGATTGTCGCGCGTAAATACCTCTGGAAATTCAATCTGCCAATGGAAGGGAAGTACGGCGGAGGAGTAGATAGTGGGTGCATTCAGGCCTTCAATCGCAGTTTGAAGTTCTTGACGAGCATTGAAGTCGGTCTTTTGAATCCACTGTTCTAAAGACTCAAAATGGCGAGTCTGGATTTCTTTGCGTTGTTTTGGCTTGTCAGCAGCGAAGAATGCGGCAATCACAGCATCACCAGCTAACCGCACAAGAGAGAGCTGTTCGTCGCAACTTTTTAACTTGGCTAGCTTCATACCCGGCAACATGTTGTCGCCCGCATCCAAAATCATCTTTCGCTGATTGCCGACGTTGTTCATGCGATCGCGTACCTCTTTCTCAACAAAACCAAGCTGGGCCGATGGGTTGAGGTCGAAACCGACGATCTGCTTTCTTGTCAAACCAACTAACGAATCACCGCAGCGAAGCGTATGATCCACGAATGTGAAGGGATGATCCTTGGCAAGCGTTGCTAACCACAATGAAAGCTTTGCTAGGTCAACAGCCATCGGGTTTCTGTCGACCCCATACAAGCAGCGCTGAGCAACCAATCGTCGGGCATGGAGCAGTTCGTCTTCGTCAGGCGGAATGTATGGCTTGTAACCATGGGCTGCCCACGAGTCGACCAATGCTTCGGCAAGTTGCCGACATGCTTCGACAAGGAACGCACCGCTACCCATAGCGGGGTCACATATCTTGAGATCGAGGATGGCGTTCGGAGTCGGAGTTGGCGGTGGAGCATCGGGATTGGAATTGCCGATGCCAGTCTGTTCTCCCAGTTGTCGCAGAATGGGTTCAAGTGTCGTCCGAACAATCGGCTCGGTGAGTGGTCGTGGTGTGTAGTGCGATCCGCTGCGACGTCGCTCGTCCGATGGAACTAACAGCATCGTGCCAACAGAAACAGGCTGTGGCGTTGCTCCTCGTGCGATTCGACTTTCTAAAGCGATCAGCAAATCGTCGACGGACTCGGCGGCTTTCACGGCGGATGCCATCTTTGCTGTCAGTTCGTAATCTGTCTGCTCTTTGATGGAAGATTTGCGTTTGTCGCCAGTGAGCTGCAATAACGCTTCCAAGTTCACAGGAACTGGTGCACCGTGGGACTTGCCAGGCTTGAGCGAAATTGAGACGCCGGGGGCTCTTTGCAGATGGAACCCGATCATTGTCTCATAGACACTTCCGATCTGCTCAACATCCAATGTTCGATAGCTGAGTCGCTCACCCTCGAGAACGAGTAGCTTTTCAAGTACTCGAAAAACTGTTCCGTCGGGGACGAGAGGCAATCGCAACGGCGTCGCGGGATCGTACTGCGAGTCACCCGTTCGCCCTTCAAGAAATGGATAGCGGTTGGGATCGAAGAGATGCCCTTCACGAGCGGGCATTTGAAGCAACTTGTGCCGACTGCCCTGAAAGATCGCTCGGAACAAAGCCAACAACTGCGCCCAAGCACCGTAACGATGCTCCATCGTGTCTGGGAATTGCTCAGCGTCGTTTCGCAATCGCTGGAACAATCCGTGGACCGAGTAGTGCCCGGTGTAGACATCACTGTCGGGCATCAGTCCCTGGTCTTCGGCGTAAAGCAGAAAGACCAATCGCATCAGTACAGACAGCAGGCCGTTGTAGATCTGGTCCGGATTCTCTCTGAGAACTTCTTCCAGCAGTTTCTTGGCCGCTATATCGTCGGCCGACTGGAATCCGCGAAGTAACTCGTACAACGCCTCGAGTACTTGCTTGGCCAACGCATTGGATACGCGCACTTGATAGTCGCGACTGCGCTGCAACAAGCCTGGAAGCCGATCTTTGGTCGGAGCGGCCAGCAATCGGTAGCGAGAGAGCAGCATGTGAAAGGCTGCCAGGATCGGACGTCCCGAGATCTCCGTCATGGCTGCGACCGGGAAGGTCATGGTTCCCGAATTTTCACGACGTGGCGCGTAGATCAGTTGAATGTGAGTTGAGTTCGTAAGCAGTCCGATCGGAATCTCGGTCTCTCGCAACAGTCGCTCGAAACGGCGTGTGGGCGACGCTGACCAACCAGACAGCTTCGATTCCACGGGTACATCGAGTCGCGTACCGGAGGGGAGTTCCTGAAGCAGCATCAGCCATGGCTTAACGCCGTCCTGGTTTGTATCCGTTCCGGAGGGTTCATCGTCCTTGGCGATTTGCCTCAGAAATGCATAAGTCGGCTCGAGTGTTTCACCGAAGTCGCGTAGAGGGATCTTCAATTCTTCCGCGATCGGATTGCTGGAGCTCAGTCCTTGCATGCGTTCGTTGGGCCAATTCAGGAATTCCTGCAGTAACCGAGGGAAACTACTGATGGCATAGACTTGCGGCTCGCGTTCTTGGTCGGTGACCACGGGATTAGGAATCCATTCGACGAACTGTTTGAATTCAAGTTGGCGCGAAGCGGCCTGCCCTAAATCCAAGCTTGCTTGCGAGTCCACCAGTGCGGCTGGGGAAACGACCAGGCCTTCCGGTTGAAGGTAGCCAATCCAAGATTGGTGATCTTTCAAGTTCTGATCAGCAGCCATGGCTTACTTACCTCCCTTCGATGGAAACAGGTAAGCGATGCCGACCGGCTCGATGCGATAGGAACTGGTCTTGTAGAAGTCTACGATCCGAGCAGGCTCTCGTTGCAGGTCGCCTTCCACGTTGTCGATCCATCGCTGCCAATAGCGTCGATTGGATTCGAGTTGACGTTTTTCATCATCAGTTTCAAAAAGCTTGAGTTGCAGGTCAACCGATTTGCCAAGCTCGTCCAGGATGCGTTTTCGCTGCGTTTCGAGAATCCTCTTCATCTCATCAGCCTCGGCCTTGCCTCGAGCAGCCAACGCAGATTCGGCATCCGCAAGCGCTGCGTCGCCTCGCTGCTGAAGGTGCTCTAATAGCTGCGCGACGTCATCGCCGATCGTTTGAAGTAGTTGAGTCTGTATCTCACCCGGTAGTTTTCCTGGGTTGTCAGGACGTAGCGATGTGTTGAGTAGCTCGAGTGTTTTCGCTTCGGCGTCGCGTGCGTAAGGCTTCAATCCTCCGTCGCGTTTGCTGGGTTCAAGCCAGCGAGCAGTAACGGTAAGTATCTCCTCGTGTAATCGGGCCGCACCTGTTCCGTAAATGGAAAGCCGACCTATCAAGACCACACGCGGGATGTCATCTTTGGAATGAGCCAGGCATGCCCGCGAAAGGTCATGAAGCACAAAGCCTTGTGCCGTGAAGCGGCTAAGCAATCGTTGGACAACTCGATGCTGAAGGTGCAGTTGAACGACGCTGTCATCGATTCCCTTCGGCGCATCAAATATGACAGGACGTACGGGAGCCTCCTTCCGCCATTTCCAATTCTTCACGCCATTCTCTGGCGACGGGCGAAGCGTATCGAGCGTTGTGGCCCAGCTTGGATCTCCGCCGATTCGACTATCAAGATTGGGGAATTCAAATCGCTGCGGCTCCTCATGGGCTTTGTTTTGGTTGGCCTCTGAGCTTTGCAGAGGTGACATGCCCAGCAACTCAAGCGAACATGACAGTGCGTCCTGCAAATCACCTTGATCCAGACTGATCCATTTTCGAGCGTCTGCCACTCGGCGTTCGAGCAAAGCGACGTTCTCGCGAAGGGCATCTTGCCGTTCTCGAGTCGCTTCGAGCTCTTCTTGGGTGGTCGCTTGCTTTTCTGGGTCAAGGCTCGATTCATCGATCTCTCTGGCCATGCGCAATGCATCTGCCCGCCTGATACCACCCTTCATTGTGTCTGCGAGTCGCTTCTCCAGTACTTGCGACAGACTGCCTAGTTCCTCGCGGATAGTCTTTGTTTTGCGAACGAGCGCTTTAAGTACTGCATCCTCAGGCCGTTGTGGGTAAACGAAGTAGTTGCAGAAGACTTCGTCGAACCCTGACAGCTTGCGATCGATACGTCCGTTGCGTTGCTCAAGTCGACTTGGGTTCCATGGAACGTCGAAATGAAAAAGATATCGGCAGTGCGCTTGCAGATTGAGGCCTTCGCGGGCGGCATCCGTGGCAATCAAGATTCGAATCGGGTGATCTTTCGGGGGCTTGTTGAAAGCCTTCTTGATTTGGTCCCGTTTCTCGGGTGGCGTCGGTCCATGAAAGACCTCGATTCGGAACTCATCGAGATCGGTGCCAGTTATCGCAGCACGAAGCATATTGACCAAGTAGCGTTTGGTATCTTCGTATTCGGTGAAGATGATCATTCTCTCGTCAGTCCAAGTGGTACCGCCTTTTCCCTTTTCGCCTAGCAGATGGATCGCGGGGCACATGTGCTCCTTCATCCACTCAATCAAATAGCGAACTCGACCATCGGGATGAATACGAGCTTGCTCAGCGATGGATTGCATTCGGTCGAGCAATTTCAATTCGGCCGACTTGTCCGCTTTTGCGTTGTCGCCTGCAGTCGCTTCCGTGGATGCCTCGAACTGAGAGTCTTCGAGTTTCGCCAGTTCCTCTTCTGTCAACTCTGCTCGGTCATCATCGGCGTCTACTTCGCCGGCGAGCAGATCAAGCTGAGCGGCTGAACTGAGCTTCTCTTTCACAGGTTCGGTTGTTTCCTTGGTCCAGATCTTTTCCATTGTCCTGCGATGGACTTTGAGAGTTCTCGAAAAGGCTTCAACCGACGACAACATGCGTTGTTGAAGCCCGGAGATTAAAAGTGCGCCTTCGGCCTGCTTACGTTTCGACTGGCCTTCGAGACGGAGCTGTCGCGTGTTGCGGTATTGATCTAAGAGCTTTGCTAATTCGAGCTCTGGTGCATCTTCAGGCAAACCATCAATATCGATCTGCTGGACATTGCGTTTGGGGAAACCACCTGCAATCTCACGAATGTCTTCCTTCAGGCGTCGCACCATCGCGTCGTCAAGGTTGCTCTTCAGAACTTTAATCCCAGGCTGAAAACGCTGTGGATCGAGAATGTTCAAAAGAGCGCTAAAACTATTGGAGTGTCCGTTGTGCGGCGTTGCTGACAAAAAGAGCCTGTGCTCGAAACGCGGAGCAATGTCCCGAATCGCTCGTGTTATGCGAGAATCGATCGCATACTTTGATCCACTCGAGGGCGCAGCGTGGTGAGCTTCGTCGAGAATAAGCAGGCTGCCAGGTCGTAGGTTATCGAGCCAGTCGCGAAGCGGAGCGGCATACATTTCATCGATGAGCAGTCGATGCGAGACCAGGAAGCGCGGAAAGGTAGTCCAAGGGTTTACGCCGTAACCACGCTGTTCACGGATTCGAGTAATGTAATCACGATCGAGGATTTCGAAGGTCAAGCCGAACCGTTGCTCGAGCTCTTCTTTCCATTGGTAGAGCATTCCCGGTGGGCAAGCAACGACAATCTCTTTAATGCGGCGACGAAGCAACAGTTCACTGGCGATCAGTCCTGCTTCAATCGTCTTTCCAAGGCCCACGTCATCCGCAATGAAGATATTTACACGGGGCAGTCGAAGTGCTTTACGTAGTGGTTCAAGCTGGTATGCATCGACTCGAATACCAGCGCGAAATGGGGCTTGGAACAGGTTCGGATTGGTTGCGGTAACACATTGCCAGCGAAGTGTGTGAACGTAAGCACTAAACAGTTTCGGCGAATCAAAACCCTTCTCACCGATCTTCCGCCATTGCTCTTCGTCGTTCAGGATTTCGCGATCTAGCTCGAGTTCCCAGACGGCTTCAACTTCCTGGCCCTGAGCATCGTCGTCAAGGCAAGCCAATTGGACATAACAACCAGATGGACTTGGTTCTGTGCCTTCAACGAGGTAAGTGCGAGTTCGTAACCGAACTACATCGCCGACTTGAGGCGCTCTGGTTGTCTCCATAGTTGTGCTCATCGTGTTGATCCCTCGGTTGATCCTGCCCGCTAAAACTCACTTAACGAATGCCGTTTACCTTGGTTTAGGGTGTACCTTGGCAACGGTCTCTAGGAAGCTCTCAAGATCGCGACGCAAGAAAAGCCGGTAGCCGTTGGCCGGATTTTTATGCATCGGAATCTTGCCAGCCTCTGCCCACGTGCGGATGGTGCCTTGCGACACTCCAAGGATTTCCGCCGCCTCTGCAACTTTCACGTATTCGCTTAGTTTCGTCTTCATACTCTCGAGCCTATTCGGAACCCCCGAAATGAATGGCACAGAGTCTAGCAAACTCTACAGCGAATCGATAGTATGCGTTCTTCGATTTGGTCGCGGTGCTTCCTGGGTAAAGAAATGTGACTAGCATGTCGGATTCAGATTCTAGCATCCCTCAAAAAGTGGCAGCCCTTGCCAATGCGCTCGAAGCGGTCCGCCGACATATCGGGTCTGATAGCGCGTTGGACCGTTGGTTCCACGCTTGGTTGGAAGCGGGCCCAGGTACTTTGCCATGGTTTACGCGGGAGGATGCACGTAAATATTGTCTCGCCACTGCTGCCGAGTTTGTGGAAGCCGTCGACACCGCAGAGCGTATGTTAAATGCCGTTCCCTTACGGGTCTTGAAACCCCTGTCAGGATTTACAGGCGGTGTGCGATGGGACCTGCGAACTCGACGCACTTTGAAAGAGATTCAAAAGAGTATTTCCATCTTGCGTAATCATTCTACGAAGCCCGACTACCTACTTGTAATGCTTCGTTCTGGGGGCAATGCCGAATTCAACAACATGCAACAGGACTTGAGCAAGTCTTTGAACGAGCTTAGTGATAGGATTTTGGACTTGCAATCCATTCCTCACCATGATCCGCCCCTCGATCCGGGCATATCGCTGGTTGATTCGGACGGGAAAAAGTTGAAAGCTTGCGAACAAGAATTGCAAAGCGCCTTGAAGACGCATGGAATTCGCTCAGAAGTTGCGGCGACGCTCACACCGGAACAAAGACGAAACATCATATTGGCTAATTGGGGGCTCACTGCCGCCAAAGCGCGTGACAAA